>JAVCCX010000186.1 GCA_030765245.1 Candidatus Zophobacter franzmannii
AAAGAAGGGACTGGTGTGCCCAGCCCCCTCAAATTCATCTACTCAATAATCCAGCTTTCGAGTTCCTCATATCTTGCGACATGAGGGATAAGTCCTGAATCCACAGCCTCACGGATTGTACGGATAGGAAGCGCCATATCCACAATTTCCTGAGGTGTAATGGTCATGAGGTCTATTGCGGGGACTGCTTTCTTGAGCAGATACATCATTTTGATATTCATCGAAGTACCATTAACTCTGGTTCCGTGACCAAGTAGCATCATGTTCAGACGGTCTGCATAGTTCTTCAGGTCTCTGACATAACCAACACTCAGGTTCTTATAATACACTGAGAGGTTTCTGGTTCGATTACCGAGATTGGTGTTGTTTACTGTTCTTTCGGGTATGACATAATCGCGACAATAGCCCATTCCGGTAAACTTATCAATATAGTAAACCAGACCGGCTAATTTGCCTGAAAAGGCATTAAAGGGTTTTGCTAAGTGGACTTTCATTGTAGATCTCCTTCTACGCTTAGTGGTTGAAGGTCTTTAGGGATATTTGCTAAAATCAATATGACATAGAAATGAACAATTCCCTAAGTTTACATTTCGACTACCAATTGTTTAAGAACGCACATAAGTAACTGACCATATGTCAATTGTAAGATGCCTATGCCCTAAGTCAAGAAGTTATTTTATCCCTAGAAAAAGTTATGCACAAATTGTGGATAACTTTGGCCTTTGCCAGGGAGGGTCTAGGGAGGCTCTAGGGTGGGACTAGCGAAATTCTAGGGATTTTGGAAGGCGCGTAGTGGTCGCATAGTAAAGAAAGAGAAGAATAAATTAAAGATTTCTAACCACGGAAGGCACTGAAAGCACGGAAATAGAGTAAAAAGAGAAAGAGGATGGCTCCCACCCAATTCGGCATAATAGTATTAGAGTCCGGATAGAATAATGTAATAGTAATGTCTATCATAAATAAACCAGCAAAATGAAAAAATATTTCCTAAATGTAATTTTATGTTGACAGCATAGAATTTTCTACTAATATGTAGTCACGAGGTAATGAAATGAATACAATTGTTAGGTTAGAACAAATAGAGATAAGTAATTTGAAGAATGTTAGACATGGAGTAATCAATGTTAATAAGAATGATTTATCTTTTGATAGATCTAATATCATTGGGCTATATGGGCAAAATGGATCAGGCAAAACAGCTTTCGTTGAGTCATTACAAATATTGAAACAATTATTATCTTTAAACAAACTACCTAAAAATAGTTCAAGGCTAATATATTTTGGTCAAGATGAAATCAACCTCAGTTACCTTTTTCGTGTAATAAACGATTACGGAACTTTTGAAGTTGACTATGCCGTATGTCTTGTTGAAGGGAAAGATAGGTTAGTTGTAAAAAGTGAAATTCTTAAGTATCGAGAATCTATAAAATACTACAAACCAAAGACTGTTCTCAGTAAAATTGAAAAAACTATTACAATTAGAAATAAGCAACTGATGGATTTTGATGAAAGTAGCAGAGTAGAAATCATGCTAGCAAATCAGCTTTCTAAGAGTGAATATACAAGCTTTGTTTTTAGACACGAAATCCTATCATCAGTTAAACCAATACTAAAAGAACAGGAAGAGAGAATAATTAGTAGTTTATCAAAAGATTTCAATGTAGATTTTCACGTAATCAAAGAAAATGGGTTGATACATGAAAATATCTTAATGTTGCTGAACATTCATTTAAAAGAAGTACATGGTAAAATGCCATATCACTTGAACCAACCAATGGTATTACCTAAAGAATTCTTTATACATTTTAAACAAACTATTGATCAAATCAATATTGTGTTAGTTAACATCATTCCTGATCTAAGTGTAATTGTAAATGTTATTGCCGAAGAAACCATGGAAGAAGGTAGTCAAGGTATTCGATTTGAATTGCTATCTGAAAAGAAGGGAGTTAAGTTACCTTTGAAATGCGAATCTGCTGGAGTTCTCAAAATAATATCGATACTAAGCACCTTGATCGCAGTATATAATAATGAAAATGCTTGTGTAGTTATAGATGAGTTAGATTCTGGTATTTTTGAGTTTTTACTAGGTGAATTAGTTGAGATTATGGACTCATTTGGCAGAGGGCAACTTTTCTTTACTTCCCACAATTTAAGAGTCTTAGAGGTGTTAAACAAGAATAATCTTTGGTTTACAACATCTAATCCTCAAAATCGATTCATAAAGATTTCTGGAATTAAAACTAAAAGCAATATAAGAGACATGTATATTAGAACAATTCAACTTGGGGGAGAGGAAGAACAACTTTATGATAGAATTGACAAGTTCTTCATCAAGAAGTCTTTTCAAAAAGCTAGGAAATGATGCGTAAAAAAGTTATCATAATCATTGTTGAAGGTCCTTCCGATTTAACGATATTAGAAGAATTATTGTATGAAAATTTTAATTCATTTCATCTTCACATTGAAATAATCTATGGTGATCTATTTGCCGATAAAACTTTAGACAAAGGCATTAAAGCAACCCTTGGTGATAAAATTAGAGAAGTTCAAAGCAGAACTAAATTTCTAATAGACGACATTCTAGCGGTAATTCAGATTCTTGATACAGATGGTTGTTACATTAATGAAGATTTAGTAACGCTGAATTCTATGAATCCAGAGGGCGTTTTGTATAAACCTACCCACATTGAGGTTAATCCTCAACCAAAAGTACAACAGATATGTGATAGAAATTCGTTGAAGAAGCAAAGATTAAATACTATGAATAGTGTTACACATATTATGGGCAATGCTATCCCTTATCAAATATTTTATTTTTCTTGCAATCAAGAACATGTTTTATATGATGAA
>JAVCCX010000090.1 GCA_030765245.1 Candidatus Zophobacter franzmannii
CTCTACGAGGATTACGAGGTCTTCTATCACCATAGTTACTACTATTGTTATTATTACCACCACCACGGTTATTGGAGTCTCTGCTAAAGCGAGGTCTTTCTTCTTCAGGTGGAGCATCTTTGTAGTTCAACGATATTCTCTTATCCGGTGCATTGATTCTGGTGATCATGATTTCAATCTTATCACCCGTATGGAAGTCTTCACCTTCACGAATGCGTGAGATAGGAAGAAGTCCTGTAAGACCTTCAAAGATAGTTATGAAAACACCATGTTTAGTGTTAGTCTCAACGATACCTTCAACAATTTCACCCTCTTTGATCTTAGTATCAACATCAGTCCAAGGATCAGGTTGAAGAGCTTTCATTGAAAGAGATATCTTTTGGTCGTTAGCGTTAATCCTAAGGATTCTTGCCTCAACAATATCTCCAACTTTAAGAACATCTTTTGGATGCTTGATGATTCTACCGAGTGCCATTTCTGAAACAGGGATAAGACCCTCAACACCAGGTGTGATTTCAACAAAAGCACCAAATGGGTGTAAGCGAAGAATCTTAACTTCTTTGTCATCACCTTCATTGAGTTCGTTTAAGGCATTCTCAAATGGGTTTGGCTCAAGCTGTTTGAGAGAAAGAGAAATCTTATCATTAGCTAAAGCTAAGATTTTAACTTCAATTTCCTGGTTCTCACCAAGTATATCTTCTGGTCTTGCTACATGTGCCCAAGAGATTTCAGAAACATGAAGAAGTCCTTCATATCCACCTAAATCAACAAACGCACCAAAATTAGTAAAGCGTCTCACAACACCTTTAACAGTGTCGCCAACATTCAATGTTGAAAGAAGTGCTTCTTTATTTGCTCTTTGTTCAGCATCTAAAATAGCTTTTCTTGAAACGATGATGTTTCTTCCTCTGTCTTCAAATTCGATGATGAGGAAATCAAAAGTTTTACCAACATACAATTCAGCATTGTCAGAAGGTCTAAGGTCGATCTGTGAAACCGGGCAGAAGGCTCTTACGCCAACTAAATTGACGCTGTATCCACCTTTAACTTTGGCAGTTACTTTACCTACTATAGGTATTTTATTTGAAAAAGCATCTTTTATTGCACTACGATCTACATTAGATTTAGATAATGAACGAGCAATATTAATGCTAGAGTCATTGATTTCAACGATAAAACCGGAAAGCTTGTCTCCGACTTTTAAAGTGAGTTCGCCATCTTTATTCTTGAAATCTTCGCGGTTAGCAATAGCATCTACTTTGCCACCGAGATTTACAAAGATGTAGCTCTCATTGATGTTAATGATTTCACCCTCTACAACGTCTCCCTTTTTAGGTTCTGAAGACTGTGTGAGAGACTCGTCTAACATCTTCTGATAATCATCAGCGATATTAGGCTTAACTTGTTCTGTTGTTTCTTTAATGTCCGTCATTAAATAACTCCCTGTGTTCGATTTGCCACCATACTTTTTTTGAGAGGCTTATTTGTCCAGAAATTAATTATTTAACTATCAAAACTGTGAAAATAAATGTACGACTATTTCGCTTCAATGTAAACAAACTCTGAACCTGGGTATTTATCTGTAATTAAAAGGAATCCGTCTTTATACTTCGTGATACCTTCCCAATTACGACCCTTGTACTCAAGATTAATAATACTACCATTCATATAAGGTATGAACTCTTTCCCGTTGAATTGCAAAGGAATTATTCTCTCAATACCATTCTCTCTATTTAATGTGTTAGTTAACAAATCCAATCCTGGATTGTATTTCTCAGCATCTCCGGTCCAGTGGTAGTTAATGGCATACAGAACATCAGCATCTAAATTAGTAACATCAGTAATCCTGTATTCAATAGGGGATAGGGTGACTTGTTCAATTACTTTGAAATCAGTATCTGTAACCAAGACATAAGGTGTAGGATTGATATTAATTCCATTACCTTCATAGAAGAAGTAGAGCTTACCATCGTTGTAAACAACGCTCTCGTATGATGCGTTATCAATACTAACAGGTGTCTCTAATCTTGTGATTGAGTTAGAGTCTAAAACTATCTGCTTTAACTCTATAGAATATTTTCCTTTTATTGCCAGCGTGTAAGGAACCACCCCACCAACTTCAATAGCAAAGTATAACTCTGCTCCATTCTTTGTAACAGCTTCAAAACCCTCATAACCTTCATATTGATGAAGAGCTTCAAGTCCTATAACTTCAATTGGAATACATTCTAAAGAACCCTCTATATCTATTGATTCCATTGGAACAATTACGAAGTGACCTTCAGTTTGCTCATCCTTGAATCGTTCAGGATATTGAGGAAGCAGGAGAATATAGTCATCTAACCGGCATAGACCTGAATACTCAGCCATACGATTATCATATGGAGCTGGTAGTACTAAATTCCTTACAACTGGATTATCAATAACTGGGAGCTGTCTAAGTTTAGTTGAATAACAACCAGATAGCAGTAGGGCAACGAAAATCAATATTATTAGCTTTTTCATAGCTTCCTTTGAATGGTATTGTTAATTTCGGTCAAGTAAAAAAGGGCAGGATAAACCTGCCCTTAATATATCGTTATGGATTGTTTATTTCATCAATACCATTTTCTTAGTAACTGAAGATTTACCTGCTTCAACTCGGTAGAAGTAGATACCTGAGGCAACTGACTTGCCGTTTTCGTTAATGCCATTCCAAACTATTTTGTTAATACCAGCATCAAAATGGTCTTTAGCTACTGTTTTCACTTTCTGACCTAAGATATTGAATACTGTAACTTCAACATTCTGACTCTTTGGAATATTGAATTCAATAGTTGTAGTTGGGTTAAATGGATTTGGATAGTTTTGAGCGACTTTGAATCCCTGTACTCCAGGATTATCCTGATCATCATTAGCAACTTCAGGGCAATTCATTGCCTGTGCATATAGTCCAATAATCTCAGTCTTACCACTTGAACGGCCATCAGACCACACAATCATAGCTTGTTGGTTATGGATGTTACCAATCTTTGGAGTATATTGACGTTTAATCGCACCAGAAACCATGAACCCATCAGTAGTTAGGAGTGGTGAACCACTATAATCATATATGTTAAAGAATATATCAGATTCAAATGTTACATTATCTTCCCAGACAACACCATAATGTTGGTTACCAAGTTGAGTCATACTGATTGAAGTCTGTGTAGAATCTTTTACGATTGCATCAAAACCAGTTGTCGCCCAATCAAGGTTACCAGCGAAGTCTAACTTCTGCATGTAGATATCACCAACACCAACAGTATTCTCTGTCCACGCACTGAATATTCCATCAG
>JAVCCX010000181.1 GCA_030765245.1 Candidatus Zophobacter franzmannii
CTTTGGCTGCAAAGTGTGGATTCAGAGTTACTGTTGTTGATAGTAGGGAAGAGTGGGCAAATAGCGAGAAACACCCTGAGTCAGTGGGCTGTAGAATTATTGATTTTTGCGATGCTGCAGATCTGATAAAGAATCCTGATAGGACATATGCAGTAATTATGACATATGGACATCAGTTTGATGAGGTTGTATTAGAGAAACTCGTGAATATGCCTCTAAAGTATCTTGGTATGATGGGTAGTAAGAACAAGGTAAAAGAAGTGTTCTCCAATTTGAAAGGTAATGGTATTGATGAGAGCCTTCTAGATAAAGTATATGCTCCAATTGGTTTGAAGATTGGTTCCAGAACTCCCTGGGAAATTGCAGTCAGTATAATAGCTGAACTTATTAAAATTAGAAACAAGTAATTTTTTTGAACAATAAAAAAAAGCCTGATGTTAATCAGGCTCAATATTTGATTCAACTTAAGAAAAAGTTAGTATCTTCTTCCGCCGCCGCCGCCGCCATTACCGCCTCTGAAACCGCCGCCGCCGCCGCCGCTGTTGCGGTCTTGACGAGGTCTAGCTTCATTAACAGTAAGTCTGCGTTCGTTGAGTTCTTTACCATTCATTTCTTCGATAGCTTTAGTAGCTTCGTCTGCATTAGGCATTTCGATAAAACCGAAACCCTTTGATCTGCCATCGTGGTCGGAGATGATGCGAGCTGAATCAACTGCACCGTACGCTTCAAAAGCTTGTTTCATGTCAGCTTCTGAAAGGCTGTAAGCAATGTTACCTACATAAATATTCATCTGGAAATCCTTGAGTCTCCCGGTAAATTATAATCACTAGCAAATCCCGGGCGGATAATTGCTATGATGCCGACAATTCACGGTGCAGGCTCCGAACTCATATCGAACAAAATCAAAACATGAGACACTCTATTAACATGTGCCTTTTGAGCACAGACACACCTTTATATTATCATAAAATCCGTCAACAATAAAATTATAAATTAGCTAAAAAAGTTTTTGAACCACTATAATATAGCAAGTAATCAGCGGGATAAATAGAATATAAACCTCACATTAACTTGTTATTTTAATTCGCTCAGCTTCTAAATTATCTTTAGCTTTACTTGGAAGTTTCTTTAAAAAAGAATCAAGCGTATCACATGTGTAATCAACACAATGGGCACAGTTATCAATTGATTTCTTTATGGCACAATGCCGGATATAGCATTCAGCACAATGACCGATTTGTACACCGTCACTTTTACATCCTGAACAGTTAATATCAGCGGGGTCAATCTCCATACCGCTATTTGCTGACCAAACCTTAGCAAGCTTCATCCTAAGCTCAGTATCATCATTAACGGTTGCTTTATATGCATCACACTCACCACAGTCTAATCCACAATACGCTATCTTAGTTTTCATAGTTACCTCTCAATCAAGAATAATGCAAAAAAGATTATAATGTTAATTATTGTCAAGTTATATTTGATAGTCTTAACGATTATTGAAGCGAAAGCAGATATTGCATAAAATAAAAAAACCGTCCTTAAAGACGGTTTTAAAATATATTAGATTTTAAACTTATTCAGCTAATTTAGCACCATCGACTTTGCGACAGTTTTTGCAAACCATTACAGTCTTTTCACCAACTTTAACTTCATGTAAAAGCTTGATGCCTGTGCGTGCACAAGATGGACATTTCCCTCTTGCTGAACCAGGTATGGTTTCTCTTAATAATTTACCACGATTGTTCTTGGCCATATCTATACTCCTCAGTTTCTATGTATTTGCACAACATTTTGTCTGCTTGATTATAAGTCAAGTATTTTGTCTTCATGGTTTAAATGAAGAAATACTGATGTATATCAATTCTATATCAAAGTGGTAGGATCTGCCTAAAAGTAACCTATCTTCGAATGGATAAACCATGCTCAAGCCGTTGAAGCCATAGTTGCCCCATTGGATACCAACGGTCGGGTACTGCAAGCTTAGGCATCTGTTGCCACGCATAGTTGAAACTAAATTTGCTTTGAATTCTGCTTGTTTTTAAAGATGAAATAAACTCCTAAAATAGAAGGGATGAAGTCATTGAATATGAAGATTGAGAAGGCTGCCGCTACTGCAATCTCACTGGAAATACCATACTTTGCTAAGACATTAATTGCAAAGACCTCTCGGAGTCCAATCCCGCTAAAGGTAATAGGAATCGTGTTCGAGAAGAGAATAAGGGCAGTACTATAAGCAGTTTTGAAGAGGGAGATTGAGATAAAAGTATTGATAAACAGCCAATATTGAAAGAATGTAGAAGTTTCATAGATGAGCTGACTTAGCACTACTTTTATCGCATTCTGTTTATATGTTTGCTGATATGGTTGAAGCTTCTTAACCTTGCTAACAACAAAATACAACACAATCGGGAAGAGAGTCAGGAGGGAAGCTATTGATACTCTGAGCACAATCGAATACTCATTGAAATAGAAGATTGAAGCCCACCCGGCAAAGAACCAGATAATCCAGGTTCCAAATACCTTTTCTAAGGCTATTGATAATGCAGTGTTCTTCTTACTGGTATTCTTAACATAATAGACCTTACCAAATGTTGCAAGTCCACCCGGCATCACAAAGCGTAGAGCGAGACCGATTAAGTATGATTTGATAATGTCAGATTCACTTGTCTTATACTCCGGATTTATCTGAAGAAACTTCTTCCAGTTGTAGTATTGAGTAACATGTTTGACTAAGGCAAAAAAGAGAACTGCTGCAACTATAACGAAAGAGTAGGAAGTAATGTTATGAACAACTCCCGAGAAGTCGATTTTCTTAAAGATAAAAAAGAGAATTAGGGCAGATAAGCCAATCTTCAGAAAGAAGAAGATCCTATTCTTAGTTAATCTTTCCATTTGAAGCTTGAGAAGGTTCCCCAGACCGAAAAGAAAAGCATGTAGTAGGGTAGAACAAAGAAGAGGATGATATCGAAAGGATTGAATATCTCTTTATGACGGACGCAACTCGCACTATAGAATAGGAGCATGCCGACACTATATGGGATGAGTACCCATATTGAACGAGTAACGATTAGGTTAACCGGTAACCAGATAAAGAAAGCAAGCACCATGAGTGAAAAGAGCATGTAGAGAGGAGAGGACATCTTGAACTTACCTAATTGTCTCTTCTCTCTATTAATAAAGGCTGTAAGTGTGTCAGGTCTTGAGCACTCTAAAACTTTAACATCAGCGTTATATGCTACTTCCCATCCTGTTTTGTTAACTAAACTCAAAAGCATCTTGTCATCACCTGCAATTAAGTGTTTAATCGATTCATAGCCACCAATCTCTTCAAAAGTCTCTTTTCTAATTGAAAGATTACCACCCGAACAACTGAATGGTTTGCCTAGCCCTGCTGTAGAAGCAAAGGTCCCAACCGAGACTATCCGCTTAAATCTACTCATCCAGGGGAGTATCTTCTTCCTTACATAACCAATGACCATACCGGTTTCAGGAGTATAGTAGTTATTCATACTTCTCAGCCATCTACTTGGTACAGCAATATCAGCATCGGTAAAAAGAAGAATCTCGTTCTTCGCAGTCTCAGATCCAAGCTTTAACGCAGCTTTCTTACCTAAATACTCAGTACTTTTCTCTGTTAGTTTCAAGAGTTGGATATTTCTATTTTTAGGCAAATAAGCTTCAATCTTCTCTACTGTTGAATCGATCGAAGCATCGTCAACAAGTAGAACTTCATACTTCTCAGTCGGGTAATCTATAGCGGAGAGTGAGGAAA
>JAVCCX010000298.1 GCA_030765245.1 Candidatus Zophobacter franzmannii
AGTGAGTTAACAGAGGTATATAACGGACCTCTTCCTACTATTCCTGCTGACGGCTGGATAGAGTTTGAAATACAAGTACCTTTCATGTACAACAATGTAAACAATCTCGTTATTGCAGTTGAAGATAATCAAGCTTCATATGACTCTTCCAGTGAGGAGTTCTATTGTACATCACTGCCAACTGCAAGAAGTATACAATGTCAGCACGATAGTAATAACCCGGATCCCGCTTCTCCACCGGAAGGGACATTAAGAAATGCAATTGCGAATGTTAGATTAGAGTTAGACCATTTTGGATATCCAGTCTTTGAGATTACACCTGAGAATCTTACAATAACAACAGGTATAGGCTATATGGAACTCGACTGGGATGATGTGATTTCTGATCAAGATGATAATCCGGTTTTATTAAACGAATACAGAATTTATGGGGCAACTGAATCTGTCTTTGATCTAAACACTGAGAACCTAATCGGGACCAGCACTACCAGTGCCTTTGTACATTCAAACCTGACAAATAGAACTATGTTTTATTCTGTTGTAGCTATAGTTAATAGGTAGAATCGCTATCAACAGGATGCAAATATTAAGAATAAAGGAAATTGATAGGAATGGTAAGAAAGTACCCTCCGGTATCTACTTCTCCAAACTTAAAACTGTAGAAAAAACATTGACTAATAAACTGCTATTGCTTAAGTAATTATAATTAGGATAGTGGTGGAATCTACTACCACTATCCACTTTTTCTGGAGGTTTTATGAGATACATTCTTGTTTGTATATTCCTACTCCCTTTATTGTTATTTGCCAACATCATTACAATCCCAATTGATTTCAACACAATTCAAGAGGGAATAGATAACGCAGTACTGGGAGATACAGTTCTTGTTAATCCTGGTACCTATTATGAGAATCTTGATATGAGCTATAAGACAGGAATTACTCTCTGTTCACTTGAAGCAACAACTTTGGATACAACCTATATTGGTACAACAATTATAGATGGTAGCTTAGAAGAGGAATCAACAATCCTCTGTTATGAAGATGTAGAAAACTGTACAATAAGAGGTTTGTCTATTACTGGTGGGAGAGGTCATATTTTTTTTGATTCTCATGATATTAACAGTTATCAGGTTTTTGGTGGAGGACTCACTACATTTTACAATATAAGTTTGGTTGTGACTAATACTTATATTTTTGATAATCAAGCTTCAATGGGTGGTGGAATCTGGATTGGACATGATAATGTCGTCATTGAAATGATAGGAACTAAAGTTTATAATAATGTGGGAAGATATTTTGGAGGAGGGATATGTCTTGGCAGTGCCTGGGATGAAACTCCAAATGTAATATTTGATCAAATAAATCGGTGTAGTATCTACAATAATAACAGCCCACAAGGAATGGATATTGGCTGGAGTTTTAATTATGGGAATCAAATTAATATATATCTTGATCTATTCACATGGCATGAACCCACAAAATACTTTGTTAATTATGCTGATGGAAACTATAGCAATATACCATATCCTTTCCCGATCTTTGACATTCAGAGATCATATATTACTCCCTTTGGAAGTGACCTATATGTTTCAATGACAGGAAGTGACAATAATTCTGGTTTCACACCACAAGAACCCTTAAGAACTACCTGGAAGGCATTTCAAAAGCTTGCTCCGAGCGAAAACAACCCACTTACTGTATATCTGTTAGAAGGTGACTTTGAGGAGATAGTAAATGGTGTAAATACCAGCATAACCTTGAAATCGAATTCTACCTTGCAAGGGGTTTCACCAGAACAAACACACATCTATGCCGAAAACTTTGTCGATACTCCTGTCTCGGGGGCAATTTCAATGGGTCAGCACCAAACAAATATGACAGTCAAAGACTTATCAATAACAACCAATTATGCCAAAGCCCTTGGTGGCTATTGTAACTCTAATTCACTAATTGAGAATGTACTAATTGAAAATTCAACTGTGAAAAAACACTTAGTGTGTTTTAGTGGGTATGAGGCTAATGCATATATGGGTGATTTGAGAATGAAAGATGTGATAATTTCTAATTCCGAAGCGGACTGGGGTACATTTATTGGAGTAACTATTGGAGATTTAGTGTTTGATAATGTTACAATGACAGGAAACTTCGCAGGTATGAATCATCCTCCTTCAAGGTCTGAAGAATGTGGCGGATATGATATAAGCGTAAGTAGCTCTGTTTCAATACTGAACTCAAGTTTCTACAATAATTATAGTCATTCAAGTCGCTATTATGGTTCTTACCGAATAAGACATGACCCAAATAATCTTGCAACTATAATAATAGACAATTGTCTCTATGCAGATAACATCTCAGATGGAGATAATGGTAATAATTATAGCAATATTATATTCGGAGATTACGAAGACATTCAAATCATAAACTCAACATTTGCTAATAATACAGGAGTTAATGATAGATATTTTACTATAACTGACACTATAAGTATGTATAATTGCATCTTTGCGAATAACAGTAATCAATACTATGTGTATTTATATGAAAACTCTAATGTTGATAATTGCCTATTTTCGAGGTCTAACAACCAATATGAAGTCTATGAAGATGCTCCAATAAACTTCGGAGCCAACAACCTGACAGGTACTGACCCCATCTTTGTGGGTGGTGACCCTGCATTCCCTGAATATTATTATCTGTCCGGTGCAGATTCTCCACAGGGGCAATCTCCAGCAATAGATGCAGGGACAATGGACTTAAGCTTGTTTCCAACTAATTATGAGTTCCCACTCTATGATTTTGCCGGAGAAGATAGAATCTTTGGAAGTTCTATTGACATAGGTTGTTATGAATATCAAGGTTATACTGGAATTGACGAGATAGTTCCTGAAGTTAGAAAGCTATCCCTATCTAACTACCCGAACCCGTTTAATCCTGAGACAACTATATCCTTTGAATTGCCGGTCAAAGGCAAAATAGAACTTAGTATCTTCAATATCAGAGGACAGAAGATTACAACTCTCATTAATAAAGAGATAAATAGAGGAACGCATAGTATTGTGTGGAATGGGGAAGATGAGAATGGAAAGAGTGTGCCATCGGGAGTATATTTCTATAAACTCAATACCAAAGAGAAGTCAATTACTAAGAAAATGATAATGATGAAGTAAGAGAAGAAAGATATAACTTATTTCAAGAAAGAGTTTAACCATCCGCCTTCGCCAAGGCTATGGCGGGACAGGCGGAAGGCA
>JAVCCX010000395.1 GCA_030765245.1 Candidatus Zophobacter franzmannii
ATTCGAAAGCAGAACTACTTCTGCTTCCAACTCTACCTACGACTGTTTTTATCTTATAAAACATACTTCTTGATAATACATTCAGGTGAGTGAAGTCACTTGTAGCACTGTTTCCAATTAGATTAAGTGGAATGATCTCGAAATCAGGTGTTATATTCGCATATATCTTGTATGATATGATTGTCATTGGTTGTCCATTTACATCTGTCACCACATCATCCCAATCAAGAACCATATTAGCTCCATCTCTATAGAGGATTATGTTCTCTGGCACTGCAGGATTTGCTCCACCTGTAGTTATTGCTGATGTCTCTACTGATAATGCACTTGCATTTCCTGCCAAATCTACAGCTCTTATCCTGAAGAAGTACTGCGTTCCCGGATTAAGAATATTGATAACTGTTGTTTTATAAGTTGCGCCTATGTCTAACATCTCGGCATCTTCGGTTTCACTCCAGAGGTTATCTGTAATGTTAATCCCTGCAGTAACACCATAATAGATTTCATATCTGTAGAAGTTTGCATCACTGCTCACTAGCCAACCTAAGGTTGCCTCTGTTTCTGTCGGAGTACCGACTACAACAAAGGTTGTTATATCAGCTGGAGATACTTCATCCAGAATATATGTTATCTGATTATCATCTGTGATTCCTACCTGGTTAAGGCTACCAGAATATCCATAAGCATCACTATATTGATTCTGCACTCTAAGCTCGTATGCATAATCTCCTTCTGAAGGCAGGTCAAGAGTAATACTGATACTCTCAGTGTTCCTATTGGTTCTGAGTGTCTCTCTGTTACTTACCGTTCTTTGAACAAGAATAGGCTGACTATAGTCTTCCCACGCTTCATCATAAACTCCATAGAGGTTATAATCAACTCTGTACTGGATACTATTTGTATCTATGGTAAATGAAGAACTCAATTCAAAGTCAACTACCGCTTGAATCACATCCTGTGTATTCGAGTAATAGATATTAGCTACTGTTAGATCTGAAATATTTGGTGGTAAGGCAAGTATAAATGTAACTGCCCCAGATTCTGCAATGTACTGATTGTAAACCGTTGCCACCTTGAAGAACCACTCAGTATCATCAGTCAAATCGGTTATATCAATTGAGCTAGTATTAATGTCTGCCAATGATGGCTCTTCAGTTGAAGTTATTGACATCCCATTTGTGAATTCAGCATTATCGGCATAATCGATTCTAAATTCTGTAAATCTATCTCCGTTATAGATATCCCAGCTGACATTTACAGCATTCAGATATATGTAACTTACTTCAGGATTTGAAACAGCAGATAGATAGCTGTATTCAAAGCTCCAGTCATCATCAATACCTTCATCAAAGCTGTTTCCTGAGAAACCAAATCCCTGGCCATAACTATCCATAGCTCTGATTTCATATATGTAGATTCCACTCGATGTAACAGTGATTGGAATTGAGATGGTCTGATTGTCTCTACTACTCTGAGATGTTCTACTTATTGTTGGAGAGTTTTGACTTCTTGTAATTGTATAATCCTGCCAAGCTTCATCATATTCTCCATTCAAGTTATAATCTACTCTATATTGAATACTGTTTATGTCGATAACATCACTATCATCGATGCTGAAATCGAGATCCACAGAATAGTCATCATTAACAAGCATATCAACAGACATATTGTTTGTAAATTCTGGAGCACCGGAAAGAAATTCAGATACAGCTTCGCAATATTCACTTATTCTATCCACAAATTTTACCCGTATTCTAAAATACCAGATTGTGTTTAGGTTCGGTACATCTAAAATAAGAGTCGTAGTAGTCTTATCATTAAGCTCCATGTACTCAACATTATTCACAATCGTACTATTCGAAAAATACTCGTTATTAGAGTACTCGACTTCATATGTACTGAATAAGTCACCACTATACTGATCCCAGTTGAGAGTCATGCTGTTAGCAGATGCCGGCGAAAGAGCTAATCCTGTCACTTCAGGTATAGTAACATCATCTACAATTCCGGTAATGGAAAGATCATCAATAATCCAATGATTTGGATCCCATTCGGACGAAATAAAAGTAAACCTAAGTCTCACATTGGTTTGATAATCGAATTCACTTGCAGGGATTGTAAGCAATTCACTTGCAGTAGCATTGATAGTTAATAAATTCAGCCAAGCCCCATTGGCTATTGAATACTGAATATATCCTGTTGAGCTACCGTCTGTAGTTAAGAAATCACTCTGAAGATGGATTTCTATGTCTCTTACCGTACTGAAGTCTACCGCAGTGGAGACTAATCTCTCAACTGAATTAGCAAAGATACTGTTTGAGACCTGCATAGCATAATCATCGCCAGACTCATTAAAAGGAGTCCAATCGGTAGTTGTAGAACCTGCATGTTCAATAGTCCATTGGGTAGGTATGCTCCCGGCATAGTCAAAGTTTTCACTATAGAGGTAGTTATCCAAAACCAAAACCATGAACGAGTCAACAACTGTTGCATTTTCACTATCAGTTGCTGAAACGAATACCATTTCAGAACCTGAGAAACCTATCGAAGGTGTAATCTCCAATCTATTTGTTCCATCAATATTGATATTAAAGTTAGGTGTTGGTATATAGTCATAAGTCAAAATTGCATCCTCAACATCAGAAAACACTGTTCCTAAGTTAGCATATACAATTAAGTTTGGACCAATAACTTCAAAACCAGATATTGGGTTCTCAATGATAGGGTTATCATTTACTGATTCTACCATTACAACTACACAATGTACCTCTTGTAATGAATTGTTATAAAAACTGATTGCTTCTGCACCAAACCAGTTCTCCTCGGGTACAATTAACAATGAATCACTATATTCAGTAATTGTGAAATGATTATTTCTGGACCAAGAAGAAATCACCTCGTCACCAATCATTCTCGGTAACATGTATTCTGTATCCTCTAAAATCGAAACACTTTGTAGGCTTGAGTTAAAATAAAATCTAGTATTTGGGATAATAGTTGGTGTTGCTGAAGCTGTTGGTGGTGATGCAGGGTCAGGATTAGTTCTATCATTAAAGTAACAGATAGATCTTGGGTCGGCAACTGTTGTTCCGAAGAACTTTTCCCCAGATGAGCCATAAGAAGGCTGATTCTCTTCAACGGCAATTACAAGGTTATCTGTATTGTTATATACAAATGGAGTAGTTAAAATAAACTCAATCCAACCATCAACGGGGATTCTTGGAAGAGGTCCATTATAAACTTCAGTAAAGGAACTCATTGGAAGCCAATCAGTTGTAGAAGCAAAACTGTTGTTTGGAGTATGAGCCATATAGATAGCCCATTGATTATTGTTAGTAAGTGCCCCCCCCATGTTAAACTGGTAGTAAATCTTATCAACAAATCCCGTTCTATCTATCTCAGATTGGAGATATATAGTCTGTGAGTAAGAATATCCAACATAAGGTTCGATTGGAAGATGATGATTAATTTCAGTACCATTACCAATTGTAAGAACATCTGTTCCAAAAGTAGTCTGGAAGTTCATTAAGTCTTCTGTGTCTCTTAAGGAAGTAGAGTTCTTTGAAACAACTTTCCAATAGTAATATGTAGCTATTTGTAAGGTTGGAGTGTATGTACCTGAACCTGTTACAGCACCATCTGCAACAATCTGAGTTACTGGTGGGTACACTGTATCGAAGTAGAAATCATAGGTCTCAGCATTAGCTGCAAAGCCCCAGGTGATTACCTGGTCTAAAGCGATATGAAGTGAATCATTTGCAGGATAGGCATTCTCAATATGTCCGGTTGACATATCAAGAGTCATGAAGGTCATATTGTTTATTGTAGCAGTTGTTGTAATAGAATTGTGACAAATAACCTGCCAGTAGTAAGTTGTATATTCAACCAAATCTGCTACTGGAGTATAACTACCTATTGTTCCAGATGCTGCACCTGTTACTACTTGTGTTACCGGAGGATAAACTGTATCAAATAGAACATCATAGGTCTCAGTAGCAAGTCCAAAGTCCCAAGTAAGGGTTGGTAGTAAGGCAATATCAATCGAACCGCTTGATGGAACAATATTGGATATTGGGTCGGGAGCATCAGCATCTACGATAGTACCTGTCTGATCTCCAGAGATGTTAAGCGTAAAAGCTCTGGCACCTGTAGATGCTGAATATTCATCTACACAAATATAGATTGTTGAACCTGCATTGACATTGATAATAACTTCTGAAGTATAGTATCCTCCATAGGGACCATCATCATTAAAAGCAATTTGGGTCATGTTTGAATCATAGATGAACAAATATCCGTCCCATAAGGCAAAGTCCACATGAATGTTCAAATTTGTTAAGTCTATGGCTGGGCTTATTTCCCACCATTCATCTCGACCTCGTTCGCCATTTTCATTTGTGTTGTCAATAACATCACCCGTATCGGTGTATGGCAACGTATTAACTATTGGAGCACCAAAATTAGTGTTAGTACCATCGGCAAATATTGATAAAATAGTTAGCAAAAATAGTAGTATAATAGTCAACAGCTTCATAAATTCCTCCAATATTATTATTAATATTATGTAATTGAAACTAAATATATTAGAGTGTCCTTTATAGGTCAAGCATTTTAGAAATGTATTCTGGGAAATGATGCTTTAATCTTACTTATGATCCTGAGAAAGATGAGGAATTTGACTTGATTGTTAGAGAAAAATAAATACAAAAGCCCTGTTGGAAGCAGGGCTTTTGTTTCAATTGAAAATCAAATAGGATTTATCAGCAAAATTTCTATCACTTAAAGTAATGCTTCCCAGCCATCCATAAGTACATATCAATTTCTTTATTTGAGTACTTTTCTAATGAATAGAATTTTCTGAATGCAACCATAATCTCTGCAAATCGGGCATAATCCTTAAGATCCTTTCCAATAAATTTGTGAAACTTATCATATTTCTTAAAGTTCATCAACATTTTATATACAAATTTATCATAGATGATATACTCCTCTGGCTCATGGTGACTACAATATTTTGTAGCGAAGGAATAGAAGTTCCATGTATTACCATTAGCCATTTTAATCATGCCAATTTCTTTAATCAATTCAGCATCACCTTGTCTTAATCTTTTATCAATATTAAGCCTGACAATTTTTTCCGCAACTATAAAAGGATTGTAGATGTTTGTGCTATAGAAATCATTTAGAACACATACTTTGATTAAGACATCATCCATTTCAGCATTGTTAGGATAAGTTTGGGTGAATAATTTCTTCAAACTTTTTTCTTGCAATACATAATTCTCTTTTTTTGTCCATTCTTTGAGATAGAAATTAACTTCTGCTTCTGTTGGTTTGTTTGGAGTTAATTTTGTTGATGTAATTTTAGTCTTCACGATAACCTCCATTTTTTAATATGCCAAGTATACAAGAGTATGAAAATTCAGCAAGTACTTTTTTATATTACTCATTGAGTTAGAGTGTCAAATATTGAAACAGTTCGTAACAACTTATTCTCAATCGCCTCAGTTATCGTTTTAATTGGTAAATCACCATCCAGAACTGCTCAAGTTTATAGACTACACCTTTTATATGTCAAGCAACATCTATATTATCCAGGCATCTAAGGTAGTATATCTTTGAATAAAAGGTAGGATTCCATTGTCAATAGCTTCTCTGATTGTCTTGATAGGCAGATCACTATCAATCACTTCCTGAGGGGTTAGAGTTAGCAAATCAACATCAGGCATAGCTCTTTTCAGAGCATAAAGCATCTTCATCAAGGCTGTATAACCATTCATTTTACCCGGTAGTCCAATGGTCGCAAGATTATGCCTATCAGCATAGTCTTTCAGGTCTTCTAAATATCCTTCACTTACTGTGTCTTTGAAAAGACTAATATTCTGGGCAATACTACCTATCTGATGATTATGCTCTGTTATCTCAGGTTTTACATACTCCCGCATCCATACTACACCGGTCTTCTTATCAACACAAAACACGAACTCTTCCATCTTCCCAGATATGCCACTAACGCAGCTTACAAATTTGACTTTCATTTTACATCTCCCTTTTGGTTTATCTTGAGTTAAGGTTTGTGATTTCTAACTACATCTCTTTACTATAAAATAACCATAACTCTAATGAAATCAAGAACTTAATATTTGCTTGATAACAAACAAATATCTTTCAATGTAGCAAAACTGTTCTATTTATGCCCTATTAGGGCTCTATTATAATACTTAAAAAAATCTTTATAGAAAGTTATACACAAATTGTGTATAACTTATAGGTTTCAATAAGGGTCTAATAGGTGTCAACTAAGGATCGACTAAGAGTCAATTAGGTATTGTAATAGGACAATGATGGAGAAAAGAGGTGGAAAATTAAATGTAAAAAAGCCCTCTTTCGAGGGCTATAAAAAGTAAACTGTGTAGCTTATTGGTCTATTTCGGTGGAGACTGTTGAACCGGAGATAAGCTTTTTAATTAATGGGACAATCCCTTTGTCTGATGATTCTATCTCAGCTTCAGCCTCTTTAAGGGCAGTTTGCCAATATGGAGCAAATCCACGCTCTCTTTCAAACAAGATTTCAAGAGCCCTGTTGTAGGCGATCAATGAACGAAGTTCTGCCTTGGTTGGCTTTGTCTGCCAAGTTTGACATGTAGTCTTGAGATTTATATTCTCTTTTCTAAGCTGCTCAAGCTCTTTCTTTACTGACTCGTTCCCCTTCGCTGTAATGTCCATCTGGGTATTGAGAAAGTCCTTCTGTCTTTTCATCTCTTTCTTAAGAGAAGACATTCTGGTTAATGAGTTTAACCAAACAATGATAGTCATAGCAATACCCAACAATAAACCCAAGACAAAGGGTTGTGTTAAAAATTCTTTCATAGTGTCCTCACTAAATTAGGTTGACCAGACTTCGGTGTCATGGCTGAAAAATATTGGTATGTTGAGTTCCTTAATCATCAACTTGGCCTTGAAAGTATCTTTACGAGATATATCATAAGCAGAGATGACTGGAAGATAAAGATGAGGTTCTGTCGGAATAATGTCACCGGCAAAAACAGCTTTGCAATCAGGGAAGTTAAGTTTCACGATCTGAAACCCTTCAGTGTGACCACCTACTTTCATTACCTCTACATGTTCACTGATCTGATGCTCTCCATCGACAAGTTTGAGTTTACCTTTCTCCTCTAAGAGAGCTAAATCTACTTGATAGTTGTACGCAGCAGCATTGAGCATATCAGGAGTTTTTGCTATCTCCCATTCAGCCTTTTGAACCCAGTGAGTAGCGTTGGGGAAAGTCAACTGCATAACTCCATCGAACTCTGAAACTATGCCACCTGCATGGTCAAAATGGAGATGAGTGAGAATCACATCAGTTATGTCTAAACAAGAAAAACCGACTTCCTGCAATGAATTGGGCAGTAGGAAGTCGGTATAGTTATAAATCTTCTTCTTTTTATCGTTGAGCTTGTTGCCAATCCCCGTGTCAATAAGGATTAACCGCTCTTCATCTTTAATCAATAACAAGTTTATTCTCATCCGTACGCGATTCTTATCGTCAACAGAGATAGTCTTTTCCCAGATAGCTCTGGGCAATACTACTAGAGATGCTCCCGCATCAGTA
>JAVCCX010000230.1 GCA_030765245.1 Candidatus Zophobacter franzmannii
GTTCAGGCATTTTCTTTTTGTCGAGCTTGGCAACAATCCTTGGTACAGAAGGTAACTCAGTTACTCTAATACTTCCAGAGCTTGTAATCTGAAACTTTATAAACAAAAAGCTAGGATTTTCTCTATTCTCTTCATAGAAAATCATTGTGAGTCTGTAGTGATTTTTATCTAGAAGTCTTATTGTATAATCTCTAATTTTCTTGATTCTCAATTCAGGTAATTCAGCAACAGATATCTTCTTCCCAAAATAGATCCGCATTTGCTCTAAGCTATTGTTATTTATACAAGTTTTCAACTTTTTCATAAACCTTTGGATGTTTTCATTCAACTTTGAACTAACGATATCCTTTGATGCATAGTATCCTGTTCTGATGTGATACTCTGCATAAATATCTTTTTGACACGATAGAGAAGTTTCTTTAATTTGTCATATCCAATATTTTCACGCTCTGCAATCTTACGAATCTTCTCACCGGTAGAGAAGTAAATATTGATGAGTCTCTTTTGGTCTGGAGGCAAAGTATTGATTATTTCATCTAAAATTGGGTCTTTTTTCTTCTCAGTCTCATGTATCTCTGGAAGATGTCCGTCTGGTATTTGCTCAAAATCTTGGTCAGACAAAACAATGTTGCTATTCTTGCAAAAGTCTGCAATCTCATGACTTGTAACAGTAGCAACCCAGGTTTTCATAGCTTCTGGTTTAACTTTCTCTATATTTAAGTAGAGTTTCATGAGGACAATTTGAGCTATATCCTCAGCATCTTCTTTACTACATAGCTTCTTGTAGGCAATGCGAAAGGCAACTTTTTGTACGGTAATAAAATCAATTTTGTTCATTACTTTGCGTCCCCGTTTTGTGATTTCTCAGTCTTACTATATGAAACTTATTCGAAAAGCGAGGTAAAAATGAAAAAGTTATTTCTTTCGTTCCTAATGATCGTAGTGTTGATGAGTGGAGTTTTTTGTCAAACTATAACTACCAAGTGGCAGTACAGTTGAATTAGCAACAGTGCCTGTTGTAGTGAAGCTTCTGTTGTAAATGTTGACTATACTGTCATTGCAGTTTTAGCTGACAGCAATGATGATGGCAAACCTGATGAGGTTATTGAAATCGACGGTGATGTTTTCGTTATCGATTTGAAATAGCGAATCCTTAACATCACAAACACACAAGAACCTGAAATCGTAACATCATTTTTAACAATAAGGATGTTCGACATGAGAAACACAGAATTAAAAAAATTAGAATCAAGAAACTGGGGAAACTCAGATAATGAGACAATTAAGAACAAACAGTTACTCATTATCAACGACGACTATTTCGCAACAGACGAAATAGATTTTTTTCCATCAGCCATCTCTGATAGTTGTACATTAGTACTTCTGTAGACTCAAATCCATTTATTGATAGTAACTTGAGTGTTTTACGCTCAATGTTTACTGACATATACCGATATCGGTATTGAGAGCTATTGCTCTTAAATAGTATAGTTTTTTACGAATCAGGATAACTTGTGTAATAAGTGTGATCTATGTGTGCCGGTTTACCCCGCCGGACAAATAAATTGGGGTAGTAATTCATTTTGATATTCTCATCTCTATCCGGAATTGATGAGACTATTGTCTTTTCGTTTAAGTTTTATAAGTTTCAATATTTTTGGGTTTAACCCGCGCAAACTTATTCCCCAAAATTCCCGACTCCCTCCTTGATACAGTCAATCTGACTGTTCTTTCTTTCCTTGAAAATCCTTTTCGCATCCCCGACGAAAAGGATTTTTTTATGTTTACACTCCAAATTCCTTGACTTCATTCATTTCTAATATAATCTATATGTACATAAAGGAATGAACTATGAAAATAATCAGTTATATATTTCTCCTACTAATTGCCACTTCCCTCTTAGCTATTGAAGTAGATTTCAACTTTGATGATTATAGTGTTTCAAATGCTCGATCACTTAATGAGAATTATTCTTATCCAGAAAAACCTGGCTCCCCGGCAATACCATTTGAGAGTAAAATGCTAGTCATCCCTTTTGGAAATTCTCTTGAGAGCATTGAATTCACAACTGAGTCCACTACATTCGATATTACTTTCGAATTACCTACCATCCCAGCAAATGCTCCATTTGCAGATGGTTTTATCTCTTACCCAAGGAATGACACAATTTACAACTCAGATCAGTTCTATCCTTCTAAGCCATATGAAATTCAAGGGATTCATAGAAAGAATGGTGTTGATGTCCTAGTTTTAAGGACCTTTCCATATCAGTACAATCCTGTCACAAATAAACTAACCTTAGTTAAATCACTAAATCTCACATTGAATCTAAAATATGATGAGGATATTGCTTTTGAACAAGCCAAAATGCTTTTAAGCAATCAGAAGCTCAGTTATGCACTTTCAAATCTTGATATAGATAATCCTGAATTGATTAGATCCTACTTTAACCAACAATCAAATGTTAGAGATGGTCGTCCCTCTTTGGTCAGTTCTGCGGATCCATACCAATACATCATTATTACCAATAATGCATTTGCACTTGAATGGAGTGGATTCATCGCTCATAAAGCTTCTTTAGGCGTAGATTTGAATGTCTATACAGTTGAAGATATTTATGCGAATTATACAGGTAGAGATAATGCAGAAAAAGTGAGAAACTTTATAATTGATGCCTACACTACATGGTCTGCAACAGATACTCCTCTTGAATATGTGCTGATGGGTGGTGATCATCAGCAAGTTCCTGCTAGATATACAAAGGTAGCAGCATACTATAATGGTGCTTGGCACTTGAGTAGCGTTATCAGTGACCATTATTATAGTTGCTTGGATGGTGATTGGGATAATGACGCCGATAATCTATTTGGAGAAGGGGATCATAGCATAGACTCACAAGCAGACGGCATGGCCGGTGACGAGGTTGATTTCTTCCAAGAGTTATCGATTGGTAGAGCAAGTTGTGATAGTGAAGTGTATCTTCAAAACTGGATAAATAAAACTCTTTCTTATGAGAATAGTATAATTGAAGCCTCTTATCTCAAACAAGCAGGGTTAGTTGGAGAGTATTTAGGAGGTGGTGTATGGGGAGGAGATTATATGGATGAAATATCAACCTTTAGCCCATCATTTTATCAAACAAAACTATATGCCCACACAAATTCTTACTCAACAACAAATGTAATTTCATTGATAAACTCAGGTGTAAACTTTGTTTCACATGTTGGACATGGGAGCTCAGTTAAGGTGTTTAATATGTATGAAGATGATGTTGATACTTTATTAACTAACACAGATTATTCGTTCATATATACACAAGCATGCAATACTCTGAATTTTGCATATTCAAATGCAATAGGCGAAGCATTCATTAAATATGAACATGGTGCTTCTGCTTACATTGGGAATACAAACTATGGTTTCTATAGTTATTTTTTGAACCAAGGTCCCAGCCAATATCTAAATAGAGAATTTTTTGATGCAATAACAAATGAAGGCATCGAGGAACTGGGAAGAGCAAATGGAGATTCTAGAGAGGACATCATAGCATTGATAGGAGCTACGGGGTCCATGAGACAAGTGTCTATGGAAATTACTCTCATGGGAGATCCTATGCTGACATTACATAGCGATGTAGCTACCCTAACGGCAGAACAGACTCTTTCTGATGAAGTGACACTTCATTTAAGTGATTTTACTCCAGATGCAACAGCCTACACGGCAACCTATACTTTATATGAAAAAGATGATGTTACCAATACAATTGCAGTAAACTCAATCAATGTAGTTGGTGATGATATTATTCTAACATTGTCAGGAGATATCCCTGAAGGTATACCCTTCAACATCGATATATCTAATATGACCGGTGTTTCAGGAGTACTTACTCGAGAGATTGATATGATATCAAATATCCGAGAACTAAGTGTTATTACAGATGAAATATGGTCACCTGCGGATAACCCACATTATATTTATAAATACCTAATCATCAGGAACTCGCTTCACTTAGAACCGGGTGTAGAACTTCGCATAAATGAAGGAGCAGGTTTGTTCATTTATGGGGGTGGGGTTCTTGATGCACAAGGGACAATTGATAACCCGATACTTATGACAAGCTACAACCCAGACACTGATAATGATTGGGTTGATGTCACTTTCAATAGAGATGCATCACCGACAGGAAATATACTTTCAAATGTTATCATCCAGAACGCAAACTCAGGTGTTTGGATAGACTCAACTGCAGTAGTAGATATAGAGAATTGTTATATCTTCGATACACCGGAATATGCAATTCATAGCTATTATGGTAATGAAACCATTACCAATACTGTTATTGCATATTCACCTGCTTCACCGGCAACTCAAGCAATCTATCTTGAAGGTTGCGATACACTCTTTGACAATCTTACCTTGGTTGGCAATAACCTTGCTGAAATCGAGCTAATTGACTCTGATGCTGTAATTCGAAACAGTATTATCAGAGGTATGAATGGGAATATCAATAGCACAGGTTCAACTCTTACTATTGATTATACAAATTTTGAAGGAGGGTACACAGGTACAGGCAACATCGTTGTCGGCCCTCAATTTACTGACTCAGCAAATCGTGATTACACACTCGAGAACACATCCCCATGCATTGATGCCGGTTACCAATATACCTCTCTCGATCCAGATAATACACTTCCTGATATGGGAGCAATATACTATGACCACCCAATTGCTTTTGAAGCTCAATTCACACATGGAGATGCTCCTGTATCTATAGAATTTACTAACAACTCTGGTGGTTCTCCAACTCTGATTCAATGGGATTTTAATAATGATGGGATTTGGGACAATATCAGCGATAATCATGCTTATAGCTTTGATGCATCCGGGATCTATGATGTTACCCTGAGACTTGAAAAAGGTGCATGGAGTGATACACTAATCAAGAACAACTATATTGTAATAACTGATGATGAGTTGCTCAATGCAGTTAATTCTTCGATCACCATAGAGGAAACAGGTGTTCATCTTCAATGGGCAGCCTCTATTGAAGCAGATTATTATCTTGTTTATTACAATACCCGCCCTGATACTGAATTCCAATTCTTAGGATTTACTGAGACCAATGAATTTTATACAAACAACTCAGACCCTAAGGCGTTTTATATAATTAAGAAAGTAATTATCAACGATTAAGTTTAAATCAAACCACTTAAGTAGCTAACTGCACAATAACTGTAGTTAGCTTCTTTTATTTCATCAATAATTCTATTAGATATTTGTACAGAATAACAAACGATTCTCTTCCGCCCCACCTATGCATTTGCCATAATCCACTAAAGTGCCAATAAATAAAGTCTTAGCTCTGGAACAAAAATTGTATTATATATTGAATGAAATCGTAGGTCATAAGTAGATTTTGAGAGGTCTTTTCTACTTAATTCATTGATTCAAAGAGTTTTATGGTAGACGGAGGAAAATATGAAACGGACTTTATTACTTTTAATTATGTTAACAGGGTTGACAATTCTATTTGCTCAGATGGTAACCATCAATGGAAATGTGATGGTTGCAACTCCTAACAGTGGGTTCATAGAGATTGTGGGAGCTGAGATTAGTGTAGGAGGAGCAACTGAAAGTGTCGCTAGTGATCCGAATGGTTTTTATAGTATCACATTCGAATGGTTATGGGATGGTCCAGTAACTGTAGGTTGTACCGCAGAGGGATACAACGACCAATCAGTAACTTTCATGCCAGAAAGCAATACCGTCACAATTGACTTTGAATTATCCGCACAAACAACAATTCTTCATACTGTTTCAGGGCTAATCACTTATGAGGACTTTGGGGGGATGATGCTCCCTGTAGTAGGTGCAGATATAACAGTAACTGAGACAAATGTAACTGTTACATCAGACGAGATGGGGTTTTATACAACTACCTTTGATTGGATATGGAATGGACCTGTTGTTATCGACTATAGTGCAGAAGGTTTTCACGAACAAACTCTTACATTTTTCCCTGATTCACAGGATTATACCTTAGGTGTATTGATGATTCCTTTAGAGCAACCTGAACCAACAATAATTGAGGGCTATGTTCGAATGGCCTACCCGAATAATGATCAGCCTGTTGTTGGTGCTGTCTTAACATTTGGTGATGGAGTACAAGAGTTAACTACTGCCGAAAGTACTTTGAATGGCTTTTACAATATTTCCCTAATTTGGAATTGGTGGGGACCTATCTATATAACATGCCACTATCCCGGGTTTAATCATGTTACTATGGAATATCTACCTGATTCAAGTATAAACACTTTGAATTTCTTTATGCAAGAATTACCCCCTATATTTAATTCCCCTACGGATTTAACTGGAGATTTAACCCCGTCTAATGTAGCAAATCTACAATGGGTAGCTCCGCAAAATTGGCCATTAGATACAAATCCGACTTATAGAGTTTACCTTCGCAATGATAGTGCAAGCCTATTCCATGCAATCGCTGAAACAACCGAATTGTTTCACAGTTTTACTTTCACTCCCGATCAAAGTGGTTATTGGAGTGGAGAATTGGTTGTTACGGCATTTGTCGAAGATATTGAAACATCCTATAGTAACGCAATTATGCTTGGAGTAGCTGTTGAGAATAGTGAAAATATCTTATCAAATGAACCTATTCTCGTAACTAATTATCCCAACCCTTTTAACCCACTAACCAATATATCCTTGAATATCCCAACACCTCAAATGATATCCATCAAGATATATAATATTAAAGGTCAAGAGGTTAAACAGCTAGTTCAGGGCTATTTCCCTGAAGGCAAAACAATCCTTACATGGGATGGAAAGGATAGTAAAAATCATTCAGTTAGTAGTGGAGTTTATCTAGTAAAAATCAACTGCGAAAATGATAAGAATTATACACAAAAAATAACCTTAATAAAGTAGTTTTCCCTCGCTCCAAGGGAGTCTTTTCGGAGACTCCCTTTTCTATTTAGCAACATGCCCTTCACACTAGTATTTTCCTAAAGTATCAATTAACTCTAACTTTTCAAGAAAATATCTTTACAAGAGGATATTTGTATTTGTTTTGGAGAATGGTATAATTTGTATATTAAGGACAGTGTATGAAGAAATGTGTTTTTATTTTAATCGCATGTCTATTTCTGAGTTTCTTGTCTGCAGCTAAATTAGATCTAAACACTGCTACTTATGAAGAGATAAGGCAGTTACCGATCAGTGAGGTTCAGGCTAAAGAGATTTATGAATATAGACAGTATGTTCAGTTTTTTGAGGATTTATATGATTTAAGAGAAATCACCTCAATCGACCAGAAGACTCTGCTCAAACTCCGTGATTTAGTGATAATTTCTCACTATGATGAAATGGATGAAGCAGCAAAAAGACGCGAAGCGGTAGATTACCTTATCGAGCGTCTTGGTAGTAATGAAGGGTCATCAGAAGGAATTTCAGATATCTGGAGTGACTATCTTATGACACCTCAAAATGTTAATCATATGCTCTTTGAAGACTTTATTAGTCTCCCGAATGTATCACCTATTGATGCAGTCGCTGTTTTAAAACGCAGAGCTCGGGGAGACACTCTTGTTGATAAAAGAGACTTGAAAAACACTATAGGTATCTCCTATTATGGTTACTCAAACCTCCGTCACTATGTTTTCTACAAGAAACCACCAGTGAAAAGGAAACTCTTCTTTGATTATCAGTTCCGTTACAGAACTTATAGCTATGAAGAGAATCCTACAGATATGTTTAAGTCAGCCTTTCTATTAGATGGATGGTTAGGAAATATTCCGACCTCTCATCGTAGGGATCTAACTTTCTGGGGCTATATGAAGCTTGATGAATATACACCTGAAGTTACTCATAAGTTTAGATTGAGATTTGGGAATGATTTGAAAATGGGATTTCTATTAGATTATCCCAAAGGTGAGATTGCGGAATCAGTCAGTTCAGTTGATACCAAAACAAAATTAGAAGACACAAAGTACTTTGTTAAGTATGATTATAATTTTGATTTTCTGGACAGAAAAAATGTATTTACAGTTGTCTCGGGTAATTTCCGTGCAACTTATGGTGAAGGTCTTGTAATGGAAAATACAGATTTCTTTAGTCCCAGGAAGACAGGATATGGTTTTGACAAGAGAATTTATGGGATTTCAGAAGACCTTTCTCGAACAGAAGTAAATTCTCTCAAGGGTGTAGCTGTTGAATGGAAGAACAGTCTTTTCCAGACCTCTCTGTTCGCCTCTAATGCTAAAAAAGATGCCTTTGTCTATATGGACCAACAAGTAGATGAAGATGGTAATATTCATTCAGTACCTGTGATAGATGAAAATGGAAATTATGAAGTATTCAGCCTGGTTAATTCAACCGTTAGGTTTGAAGACAACGAAATGGAAGATGCAGAAGTATACTTTAATAATGAATTAAATGCAGGTGACCCTTTCACTATTCCATACATTAACCTTGCTCCAAGAAAGAATATTGTAGATGAGACAACCTATGGTGGGCATCTTCAGTTTAACCCATTTATTGGAACTCGACTCGGATTTACTTCTTACACTTCCTATTATAATAATGCTGAGTTTGTTGTTCCTAAATATGATGATTTAGGGTCTGTATTGTTGCGTGATGATTACAACTACCCGAAGATAAAGATTGTTGATAATGCAGTTTCTGACCTCTATTCAACCAAAACCGACACTTATGATAATGATTATCGCCAAGTAATGGGTTTTGATGGAATGACAGTGTTAAACAATGTTTCATTCCAGGGAGAATATGCTGAGTTAACTAAAGACGGTGAGTTCTTTAAATTGGGTGATGACCCTAATGCTTACCTCATAAGCAGTAGAGCTCAGTTTGACAACCTTTACCTTATTCTTTTGTATCGTAACGTCCACCAAGAATTTGATAACCCATACAGTAACTTCTTCGGTGAGAAGTCAAAACTCGATGGGACCATTCTTGAAGATTCATACTTGCTCACTAATCCATTACTCACTGATCTCGTAGGAAACAATTCACAATCACAGCCTGAAAAGGGTTTCTTTATAGAAACTCGTTATCGGTTCAATAAATATTTTACTATCTCTAAGATGTATTTAGATGTATTTGAGCGTCTATCAGATCACAGAAAAACATATCGTTTTGATAGTGGTCTTCAGTATCGTCCAGTCCATCCTCTTCGCTTTCAGATAAAATATACTAACCAGACAAATAGATATGAAGATGATGCGGATAGACAGACTTCAACTGTGAACAGATATACAGCTTCTGTTTCTGCTTCTCTATCAGCAAGAGACTATATATCTCTTGAATATCGTTATGATACTGTTTGGGGACCTCCTTATGTATATATCTTCAACAATGCTGATGGTTATGGTTATAATGAAAATGCTACAGGTAGAGTTTTCCAACATGGTGACTATATTTGTGCCAACTATACCCATAACTTCACGGAAGCCTTTAAGATTAGAGGTTCATTCCTCTTTTGGGATGGACATGGAATCTCACATTGGGATTTTGAAGATATGGAGATGGACTTCATGGGTGCTAAAGGTTATAAATATTGGTTTACCTTTACTGACCGTGTTTCAGAGCATATGATTGTATCACTTAAGTATAGATATAAACAATATCAAACCAATGATTTTGAAATCAGAGGTTTCTATAATGAAGCCGTAGAAATAGACGGACAAAATTACTATGACATGGTGGAAAAAGATGACCATGCCATCCGTTTGCAAATAGACTGGAATTTTTAAGTTGGAGGATAGATGAAAAAATATATATTACCGTTACTTTTTATCCTGTGTCTGACAGGTTTAACAGCTTTCTCAATTACTGATTATACCTTTGGATATAAGATACCTACATCTGATGTACGCTCGATGTCAATGGGTGGAACAGGCGTTGCCTTTGGTGAACGTCCAATGGATGCATTCATCAATCCGGCAGTGCTTATGAACCTTGAAATTGGCTACTGGGCTCAAATGAGTGTTAATGGAAGTCAGTTCATGGATAAGCGCAGCTTTCCATACTTCGATTCATTCGAAGGTTATGTGGATGAAGCTACTTATGTAACTAACTTTAATTACAATGCAGATATCTTTGGTACGATTGCCTGGATATACGACATTGCTCCGGGTAAACTTGCAATAGGCGCTCGATATGCACCTGTTTATGATTTTAACGGGTTCTATAAAGAACAAATAAGAAATAACAATAACTCTAATAATGACGGCTATCCTGAAAGAATAACTGATAATGAGATTAACAACGAAGGTTTTCTCAACGGCTTCTCTTTTGACCTTGGATATGCTATGGATATTGATACTGCATTCCTTACTAATCTAGGTATTGCCTTAGAAATCACAAGTCTTATGGGTGATGTGAATCAGGAAACTCGCATAGAGTGGACTGATTGGGCTATTGTGCAATCTCCTGCTGATACACTCCAGAATTTTTACTATAAAAATGAGAGAGACCTTTCAGGGTTGCAATACAAAGCAGGTTTAACAACTGAATTAGGTGATAGATTTACTCTTGGTTTTACTTATACTGCAAAAACAGCAATTGATGTTACTTCTAATGTTGATAAATACCTTCAAAATACTGTAATTGACACTTCAGGTCTCTATCTTCAAACTAATCTTAATATGGATGCAAGTGATAGTCTTCTTTTTGCTGACTATGATCTTCCATCTTCAATGCGTTTTGGTTTCTCCTACCGTCCTCGTAACATTATGAAGACCAAGATTAATGGTGAAGCTGAATATGTCCTTTGGAGCGAATTAAATGATATGTATGAAGATGGTTGGAACTATCACCTTGGTGTTGAACATCATGTTACCAACATGATCCCAATCCGATTCGGTTTCAGTTCTGAAACATCATATCAGACTATTTTTGATGATGATGGAATGTATGTTCAGAAGCTTACAATGCCTTCAATTACTGCAGGTACAGGATATGCGATTATGAAGAACCTCAATCTTGACTTTGCATTAACTTATAGTTTTAGAGAATATGAAGCATTAGACCTTTTCCCTGACACATTCTATTATGCAGGTCATACCTATCTTTGGCCAAATACTCATATAGCAATTTCTGATAGAGATTGGTCTAATCCTGATAAGGTAAAGGAAGCACTTGTTAAGGCTAACCTTTCATTCACCTTCAAATACTAAAGGTTAATAAAATGAAGAAACTGTTTATACTAGTAAGCATAATATGCTTGAGTTTGACCCTTCTGAATGCAGAAGAATTGCTCTTGGATATTATGACAACAAACGATATTCACGGTGGTATTGACCGCTCGAAAGCAACATTTATAAATCCCGATTTCCCTCCTCAACTTGGAGGAGGAGGTTCTGCTGCTCGTTTGATTAAACATATGCGTGGACTTACAGACGGTAAAACTAGAGATAATTTCCTGTTAGATGCAGGTGATTTTTTCCAGGGCCGTCCTATTGGAACCGTTAGTAAGGGTGTTGCTATCATGCGCTATTTCAACCAGGTTGGATATGACGCACTTACAGTAGGTAATCATGAATTTGACATTCTTAATGATGACCTCCAAATTGCTCTTAATATGGCTAAATTCCCTATTCTTTCATGTAACATTATCAATAAAGAAACGGGTGAATTGGTTGACTTTGTTGAGCCATACATCATCCGTGAAAGACTGGGAATTAAGTTTGGAATCATTGGCTTAACAACAACTGACACTGAGCTTATGAGTTTCCCTGAAAATATTGCAGGGATAGATTTCATTGATGAGAAGCAAGCCCTTCTGAAATGGATACCAATCGTACGCGAACAAGCTGATATTATTATCCTGCTCGGTCATATGGGTCTTCCTTATGATCCTGCTAAGATGTATAAAGCTCGTTATAGCGATGACATCTATAAAACCTCTGACGACCGTCGTTGGGGTTGGGATGTGCAAGAGATTGCCCATGAAGTAGAGGGAATCGACCTCATCATTGGTGGTCACATGCACAAAGGTATTGCAGAACCCTGGGCTGATCCACTCACTCATACACTCTGTATGCAGGGTTATGCCTATGGTAGCAATCTGAATGTACTTACTCTGAAACTTGACACAGAAACGAAAACTATCTCCGGTTGGCAGACAATTGACAAACAAGCTGGTATGTCTGTAACCCTTTTTGAAGATGAATTCTTACCTGTACCTGAGATTGCTGAATCAATTGCTAAAGATCAGAAAATCGCTGAAAAAGGTATGGATGAAGTCATTGGTATGGCCAAAGTTTATTTAAACCGAGAAGGTGCTGATGCCCAGAACAGAATGGGTAATCTGATTATGGATGCTATGAATGATGTAGTTGATGCTGATTTCGCCTTCATGAATCTTGGTGGAGTTCGTGGTACAATAGCTCAAGGTCCAATAAGCTATCGTGATGTATTCACAGTTATGCCTTTTGATAATCAGGTAATTACCTTTGAATGTGATGGCAAATTCCTTAAGGAGATTGTTGAAACCAGAATCGAAGGTGGACGCCATGGTATGCTCGTTTCAGGTGGTAAGGTTACTTACACTAAGAAACGTGAGAACTTCGACCGGGTAACATTCTTTGAAATACAAGGTGAACCTTGGGATCCAAATAAGATTTATAAAGTTGCCACAACTGATTTCTTGATGGGTGGTAATGCCGGTCTTGCACTTCTTACTAAGGTTGAACAGGATGATATCACAAACTATAATATCAACCTGCGTGACGCAATCGTAACCTATATTAAGAAAGTTACACCTATTTCGATCGAGATCGATGATAGATGGATAAGAAATGACAAGACACAATATTCTCCGACTATGGAAAAAGCTCTTCAAGGGATGAATAGATGACACAAAGAGTGATGTCCCTAGAAGAAGCTTTCGCCTTTGCATTTAAAGAGGAACTTAGATTCGGTGAATTATACAAAAAGCTTTATCACATTGCTGATGATGAAGATGCTAAAGAGCTCTTTAGAGAACTTTCAGATATGGAAGTTGGTCATGTCGAAAGACTCAAGCAATTGTATAGTACTACTTTCCAGGGAAAGACTCCGGTTTTAGAAGCCGTGGCTACTCCTGGTAATATGATCGGAGGTAAGAAACTCACTGTTAGAAGTGGATTAGAGTTTGCCGTTGTTCGTGAAGAATATGCTGCTGACCACTACTTCATGATGGCCGATATGGCTTTAACAGATGAGGTTAAGTCTCTGCTAACAGCTCTTGCTGAAGAAGAAGAGAAGCATGCTGTTCTCCTTGAACATAAATTGGATAATCTTGAATTGTGATATAAAATAACAACTATAAACTATAACCAATAAGAATTGGTGTGAGGCTATCAAGAATATTGATAGCCTCTTTTTTTTCAATGACAATGCTAAATTCAGCCCGGTGAGGGATGAATCGTACCGTAACCATCTTGGTTGCGTCTTAACTCCCCTCCTTTGAAGGTGAACCTGCTTGCAGATGTGGTAGTATTATTGTCTTTAACTTATCATTCATAATTCCCACCCCCTATTTCAACACCCGGGAAAGAACTGGGATTATTTCAGGAATAAATTGCGGGTCACTCGAGGCTTTACCCGCGTGATTCCCGAGAATTGAATGGGAGCATTGTGAGTTGAGGGAAGTTGGAGATATTAAAGAAAACGTGTCCAATTTGAAGTCCAATTTGAATCAATCAGCCTCTATGAGTGTTGTATTGCCATAGGAAGTATTGCTTTATCTGTACCTCTTATGTAGAGCAACAAAGTCTTGGAAACTAATCATGGAAGGAATTGACAAAATATAGAGTCACTAATTTGTTGATAATAGTCATACTTATGGTTATACTATTATGTGTAATATTAAATAAGAATTAAAACAGATGGAGGAACAATGTCTGAAATTATAAGTGTTTATGGTCGTGAGATCCTCGACTCAAGAGGAAATCCTACAGTTGAAGTTGAAGTCGCACTTAGCAATGGCATTTTAGCTAGATCAGGAGTCCCAAGCGGAGCTTCTACAGGTGAACATGAAGCAGTAGAGCTTAGAGATGGCGATGTAAATCGCTACAATGGTAAAGGTGTGCTTAAGGCAATTGCTAATGTTAACGAAATTATCGCACCAGAATTGATTGGTTTTGATGTAACTGAACAAGCTGCAATTGACCAATTGATGATTGACCTTGATGGAACTGAGAATAAGAGCAAGCTTGGTGCAAACGCTATGCTTGGAGTTTCAATGGCAGTTGCAAGAGCAGCAGCATTTGAACTTGATCTCCCTCTTTATCGCTACCTTGGTGGTCCAAACGCTCGTGTACTCCCAGTGCCAATGTCTAACATTATTAATGGTGGCTCACATGCTGACAATAGTGTAGATTTACAGGAATTCATGGTTATGCCCGTTGGAGCAAGCACTTTCCGTGAAGCTCTTAGAATGAATACTGAAGTTTTTCATGCTCTCAAGGGTTATTTGAAGAAACAAGGTTATTCAACATCGGTAGGTGATGAAGGTGGCTTTGCTCCTGACCTAAAGTCTAACGAAGAGGCTCTTCAAGTAATTATGAAAGCTATTGAGTTAGCAGGGTACAGACCTGGAAAAGATATCATGATTGCCCTTGATCCTGCTGCAAGTGAGATTTACAAGAATGGTAAGTATCATCTGGCATCTGAAAACAAAACTCTTTCAACATACGAAATGATTAAATTCTGGGAAGATGTGGTAGCTAAATATCCAATCATCTCCATTGAAGATGGTCTTGATGAGAACGACTGGGATGGCTTCACAAAGATGAATGCGAAGCTCGGTAAGAAAATCCAGATTGTTGGTGATGACCTTTTCGTGACAAATGTTAAGCGTCTTCAAAGAGGTATCGATACTAAAGCCGGAAACTCAATTCTTATTAAACTTAATCAAATCGGTACTGTTACCGAAACTTTGGACACCATCGAACTCGCTAAGACTCATGGCTACACATGTGTTATCTCTCATCGTAGTGGTGAAACAAGTGATGACTTCATTGCTGATCTTGCTGTTGCTGTTAATGCAGGACAGATTAAAACAGGTTCATTGTGCAGAAGTGAGAGAATTGCTAAGTACAATCAGCTTCTTCGTATTGAAGAAGAATTGATGGAGTCCGGAAGATATTTAGGACTAGATACTTTCTATAATCTGAAACGCTAAAACTAATAGATAGATATTAAAGGGGTGATTCGTCACCCCTTTTTTCTTTTCACCTTCAATACACATCTTCCTCATAATCCTCAATTAATGCCATTTTTTGCTTTTCATCTATTTCCTATTACTCTATCTCTATATGGAGGTATTATGAAAAAATTAAGTATTATTTTTATAACTATCATGCTCTTAGGAGCATCAATATTATCAGCACATCCAGCTTCAGATATGAACGCTGAATACAACAAAGAAACCCAAATTCTAACAGTATCCTTTGACCATAAAGTGAAAGACCCCGGTGACCATTTTATCTATGATGTTGAAGTTAAGCTTAATAAGAAGAAGATTATCGAGCAAGAGGTTAGTTTCCAAGAGAATGATAAGGGTGGCTCTTTCATTTACAAAGTTATTGATGCTGGTGTAGGTGATGTTTTTGACATAACAATTGGATGCAATAAATCAGGGAAGAAAAAAGTAAAGCTCGTAATTGAATAGGAATTTAAAATGAAGAAAATAACAGTATATATTCTTATATCTATGGTAGCAATACTACTCTTTGCTGAAACACCATATCAAACAGCTAACGCAGTAGGCGTTATGCTTAGTTATAGAGTTACTGATGATGGGATGAACCTTGACTGTCAGGTTATAGCCGGGACTACCGGTTGGGTAGCAGTTGGATTCAATCCTTCAAATGCCATGCAAGATGCTAATATCATTATTGGCTATCATGCTAACGAAATGACAATGATTCGTGATGATTGGGGAACTTCTCCTTCAGCCCATACATCTGATGTCGGACTTGGTGGAACAGACGATATTATCAGTTATACCTCTTTTGAAGAAGACGGTAATACAGAGCTTCATTTCCTCATTCCATTGGATTCAGGAGATACACGCGACCAGGCAATGACGATAGGTTCAGCCTATCCAATTATTCTTGCTCGTGGTCAAAACAGTTCTGATAGTTTTGCCGGATTCCATGCAGCTGCCGGGTTTGCATCAATCTCTCTTGTAGAACCAACAAGCATAGATGAGGATAATAATCCCGTTCCTGCTCCTTTAAGCATTAGTCGCTATCCAAACCCATTTAACCCGACTAACGATATCAAGTTTGCTGTGAACTCTCAATCTAATGCAGATTTAGTTATCTATAATGTATTAGGTCAAACTGTAAGAAATCTTGGAAGTTATCAAGACGGAAATCATGATGTTGTTTGGAACGGAATGAATGATAACAATCAAACTGTCTCCGGTGGAATCTATTTCGCTAGGCTCACTTCTGGCAATAAAGTAAAAACTCAGAAACTAACATTAATAAAATAGAGAATAATTTGAATAAATACAGGGGCTGACATTCAGCCCCTTTTATTCATCATGCTAAATCCATTCTTCCACCTGCAACTCACTTGGGAAACCGCATAAGATAATCAGTAAAGAACCGTAAAGAGTTCGAAAGTGAATTATTGCTTATTTTAAAGAATGTATGGGGACAAATAGTGAATTTTGAAAATAATTTTGACAAGAAATCAACAATTTTGATTATTATATTTATAAGAATAAGGAGATTAACATGAGGAACAAGAAATTTATAATGCTATTACTGATGATTACTACTACTCTAATCATCATGGCAGTTCCTGCTTCACCCGACCTGACCGTTTGGACGCAGAGCAATGGAACCAAGTTAAATATACAAATTAAGGGCGATGAGAGTATCAACTGGGTTGAAACTACTGATGGGTACAAACTCCTTGATGATGGAACTGGGAATAAGGTCTATGCCATTCTTAATTCTACGAGAGATATGGTACCATCAACTGTTATTGCAAGCAATCCTGAAGCTAGAAATACTCGTGAAAATTCATTTATCAGAGATTTGAACAAAGAGATTTTCTTCAGTTCAAGACAGATTGAAAATATGAAAGATAATATACCTCAAAGAACTATGACACGAGATGGTTTCCCCACAGTTGGAACCAATAATTTTATTATGATACTAGCTAATTTTAGTGATACTAGCACATCCTTTGGACAGGCAGATTTCGATGCCTATATGAATGAAGAAGGATACAACGGAGTTGGTAGTTTCAGAGACTATTATCATGAAGTATCTTATGAGCAACTTACAGTGAATACACTTGTTACCGAATGGGTAACTGTTCCTTGGGGACATGATGACTACCAAGGTCAATGGGGACAATTTACTCGTCACGCCGTTGATGCTGCAGAGGCCGCAGGTGTAGATTTTAGTCAATTTGATAATGATGGTGACGGCTATGTTGATGGTGTTGCAATAATCCATCAAGGTGCCGGACAGGAAGCTTCCGGAGATGTAACTGATATCTGGTCTCATAGTTCAGGACTACAATGGAGCGGTTTAGATGTTACTTACGATGGTGTGACAATTAACGCATATACATCACAACCTGAGCAGTATAATGGGAATGTTAGTACTATTGGTGTTATGTGCCACGAATTTGGTCATAACCTTGGAGCTCCTGATTTCTATGACACTGACTACGAAACAGGTGGAAGTCATGTTGGAACAGGTCGATGGGATCTTATGGCAGGTGGTTCATGGAATGGTTCTCCCGCTGGCTCGAAACCAGCTCATCATAACCCATTAATGAAGCAATTCTACGGTTGGACAGAGTTTACAAGTTTAGACCAATATGATACTGCAACTTGGATAACTGTTGCAAACTCAAACGAAGCACCTAATTTCTATATTTACGAAACTGAAACAAATAATGAGTTTTTTATCATTGAAAATAGACAACAAATTGGCTTCAATGAGCCTGTACCCGGGCATGGTCTGCTCTTCTTCCATTTTGATGAAGACTACTTAATGAATCATGCTGGTAATAATGATATTAATGCTACTGATCATCAGGGTTTCTACCCAAGAGCATACAACAATGCAATCAATACCGCCTATTGTCCTCTACCGGGGAGTTATAACCTAAACGCTTTCCATGATTGGAGTAATCCAAACAGTATCAACTGGGCTGGTATTCCAACCAACAAACCTATTACATCGATTACAGAAGTTGTTGATGGCGATGTTTCGTTCTATTATCTTGATGAAAATGTACCTTATACAACTTGTGAAATAACTGAACCTGTAGAAAACTCGCTTATTCTTCCTGGTGAAGATATTACAATTGTAGCAAATCCATGGCATAGCCTTGATTCTCTTGATAGAGTAGAATTTTCAGTTGGTGGTCAGTTAGTAGGAACAGTTACATCTGAACCCTGGGAATATACTATTTCCTCTGAAAATTATTCCGGCCAAATTCTCCTTGGAGTGATTGCTTATGGAACAGATGGTAGCTGGGATGGATCTGATAGATATGTTGAAATAGTAAATTCAATAACAATAGTTGCAGAAGATTTTGAAGGAATGAACAGCGGAGATGCTGCAATTCCTCGTTGGACATTCCTCGATGAAGATGGATTGAATAATGTTAGTGTACCTGATGTTTTCGTCCCATTTGAAGGGAATCCTGCAGGTTTCTTTATTTTCGACAATAGAAACTTGGGTGAAGATGGTCCAGATGCTCTTTCAGGATATCACTCCCTAGCTGTTCTTAAGACAGATTTTGAGGCAAATGATGACTGGCTTATCTCACCACTAATTCACATTGATGGTGGAAGCTATGCTCAATTCTATCATACATCTTTGAATGGAAATACCGAACCAATGCAGTTTAGAGTATTAATCTCCGGTGGAAGTACTGATCCTGCTGACTTCTTTGATCCAACAGGCGAAACCATCGTAGAATCGGATGATGAGTGGACAATGCACAGAACAATGCTCTCTTCATTCACAGGTACTGACATAAGAATTGCTATCAACTGCATCTCCGAGAATACTGGTGAATTGTTGATGATTGATAACTTCATTGTTTTATCGGCTAATGGAGCTGTTTCAAATGATGAAGAGGTACTGGTTCCAACTAATACCTTGCTCAATGCAAACTATCCAAACCCATTCAATCCAGAGACTACAATTAGTTACTCACTTTCAAAAACCGGAAATGTCGAATTAGCAATATATAACATTTTAGGTCAAAGAGTTACTACCTTAGTAAATGATATTCAGACTTCTGGAAATCACTCAATAATCTGGAAGGGTGAAGATAGCAATGGTGCATCAGTACCTTCTGGTGTGTACTTCTATAAACTATCTGAAGGTTCATACACCAAGACAAGAAAGATGATACTTCTGAAGTAATATATTATACTAATTATTAATAAGCCCGAAGTAATTCGGGCTTTTTTTGTACTGCGATTCTCTAGAATTGCTGTGTAAGCAGTGCTTACATCTCTTCTCTTTTTGTTACGACAAACAATTGGACAACTCTTCAAGTTGCGTGCAAGGGCACATGCTCTACATGGACGTACAGCGACTGACCCCAGTTGCTGGCAATTCAACGAATTGCTTCTTTTCAATAAACATATAACCCGGTGTTGTGGACAGCTCTCCGAGCTATGAGCGAGGACGCTCGCACTACGAATATCGGTTTCTTCTTTACTGCGATTCACCAGAAGCCTTTGGAGGTTAAAGATAATCTCAAATTAGAGCAATAAATTTCAGTTTTCTGATTCAATAATCTCATTTCTCCCCCAGTTTGCCACTATGCATGAAAATACAAGATTAGTCTAAAAAGTTATCCACAAATTGTGGATAACTTAATGGTTTCATTGGGATGCCATTGGGATGGTATTGGGTTGATATTGGAATCCTATTGTATCATGTGTCGTTGCAAACTGGGGGAGAACTGAGATAATGGAGCGATAATTAAGACAAATATGATGATAAGGTCTTCATAAAACCCTCGCCTTAATTCCCGACGACAGAAAAGAGGAGTTTGCTTGATTTAAACAAAAAACATCATTCTTTCACGAAAAGCTCGTAAGTCGAAGACGAGTATCTATTCAGATGATTTCCATGTTTTCTTGGCTTTACCCCTACTCTCTTTGTTCACTGTGGTGGAAGAGGATAAAAATCATCTATTTTGTTGCTTTGAATAAAATAAAGATTTTGCTATAATATATATGCTAGATAATCAATAAAAACCATAAAGTTAAAAACCACTTGACAATAATATTTATGTAAGGGTTAATCGTTACATGTTAGATATAATTTCGAGAGAAATTAATAGTAACAAGCCAATACTGAATTGATAATTGTTATGAGAGGGACTTTATGAAACATATCTGTGTCATTTTATTCATCATCGCTGTGTGCAGTATCTCTGCTTTGGAATTTGACATTCCCCGGTTTCCTGCAAGTATTGATGTGTCAGATATTGAGTTAGACGGAAGTTACGATGTTACTATTGGGCATTCCTCAAGTTTTGAGTATCCCAAAATTAGTATTCTGACAAATTTTGAAGATAGTGAATTTACATACATAGACACATCAAATGTTTTTCGATCATATGTCGAAACAATACAGTTTGCGAATATGGATGAGGATGATTTCCCTGATTTAGTAGTACTTAGTGGAGAAATTCA
>JAVCCX010000382.1 GCA_030765245.1 Candidatus Zophobacter franzmannii
AAAGTCTCTCTTTTTCCGTGCTTTCCGTGCTTTCGGTGGTTAAACTCTTTTGCATTTCTTGTACATCAAACTCTCTTTCCTATTTCGTCCCCCTTAGTGTTTTCGCCCCCCTGACATTTTCGCTTGATATTCTTCTTGCCAATTATTTGGAACGCATCTAATTTTGTCTCTGTGTAGAATACTTGGGAGGCATGATGAACAAATCATCCATTTTGATTATACTTATTTCTCTATGTTTATTGCTAATGGCGGGATGTGAGGACACAACTACAAATCCGGCTGATAAGCAGTTTGACTCTCTTTACCCCATAGCTGAATGTAATTGGTGGGCAGTTAGCACACCCTTTTGTAACACTATAGATACACTCCGCTATATCCCATCTGAAATAATTGGTGCAGATGATGAAATAGGCTGGAACACTGTTTCGTGGGATAGTAATGAGGGTATAAATCATATGCTGGCAAAGCATACTGAAGATGGTCTGATCTATTCTTGGGATACGACCAAGAAGAAACCTTACAGCCTATTAGGTATGAAAACTACAATTAAGTTAATGCTGTCTAAAAGTGATAAGGGTGGCAACACTGCCTTCGCGTCATATCTCATTGCTAAGTTTCCAATTAATCTCAATGACCAGTGGGTTATGATGTCGGATGAGACTACTGATATTAACAACGAACCTGCAGTGATTAATGATGTCATGAAATGTATCGCTATGTATCAGGAAGTAGAGACACCTGCAGGGGCATTTGAATGCATCGTGTATCGCGAGTCGTTTGAGTTTGTTGGGGCATTTAACGACGATCAGGACTCTGACTTCGTTCGCTTTTACTACTATTCAGAAGGTGTTGGGCTCATCAAAGTCCTTTTTGTCGATAACATTGAGAATGAAGTTACTGTTGAATACGAACTCGTTGATTATCATATTCAATAGAAGTTTTGCAAAAGAGAAAAGAGGAGCATATGCTCCTCTTTTTTATAGCTAAATCTTTATCTCTTATTTAGTTATCAACACACTCTTAAGAAAGTCATCGAACTCTGCATTCACAGCTTTCTCTGCTACAACATTTAAGATTGCTAACATGTGAGGGAAACCAAGAGTTGTTGTGAGGATTTTATCCATGCCATTCTCATCAGTATAGATGTAGCGAATAAGTCTGCGTTTGCTAATAACCACTTCAAGTTTATTGATACTCTCCCACTTGATTCTTTGGTTTTTCTTAAGGATAAAACCAAACTCAATGAAGTCATCCGTCAGGAAAACAGTATTGAGATTAAAGCTGTTCCGCAGAAGTGAGTCAAGTGCTAAGAAAATGATAATAAAAGGAATTGCTTTCATCAAAGCACTACTATCCGAATTGATTCTTACAGTCATTACATAGATTGCATAGAACATAGCAAGGCATGCCATAAACATTGTGAAATAGCGAGTGAAGGGATTAAAGCGTATCTTCTGTGGCAGGCTCATCCTTAGATCTTGAGAATCTTTATTCATTGCCTTCTCTCCGTGGCTGTCTCTTCATATTCTTAACATAGCCATTGACTATCTCAGGTCCTGTGAAGTTCCCAAGTTCAATACTGCTTATATCTTTACCATGAAAATCTGAACCACAGGTAGGGATGATATTATGATTGTGACAAAATTTCAGATACATATCTGTCTGTCCTAAGTTGTGAGAAGGATAGAATGTTTCTAAGCCGTCGAGTCCATCACTGATCATTTCCGGGATAAGCTTCTGATTACGAAGTTTACCCGGATGGGCTAAAACTGCATATCCACCGGCATTATGAATAATATCAATCATCTGCTTAGGTGTGAATTCAGGTTTAGGAATAAAGGCAGGTTTACCTTCACCAATGTATTTATCAAAAACAGATTGTAATGTCCGACAATAACCGGCATTCACAACAGCTCTACCAATATGAGGTCGTCCGAGAAGTCCCTTTTCTCCAGCTAAACTGGTGACTGCATTAAAGTCAATGTGGACATCAAGTTTTGCTAATTCTTCAAGGATTCTCTTAGCCCTTGCAACTCTTCCATGATAGAGAAATTCCATAGCATCTTTTATCTCACAATATTCATAATCGAACTCATAAGCGAGGATGTGAACATCATAATTTTTGTACCGACAGGATAGCTCGGAACCAATCAGTAAATCAATACCATATTGCTTCGCGAGATATCTTGCTTTAAAATAGCCGTCAACGGTGTCATGGTCAGTGATGCTGATTATATCAAGCTGTGACGCCTTAGCCATCTTGATAATTTCTATCGGAGTATGGCATCCATCTGACTCATTTGTGTGGATGTGTAAATCAATACGATTCATTAGTTACCCTTGTTTTTATTAATTTTTTTCATAAATTCTATTTACATTATTCAAGTCAATGATTATTTGGTAGGGTCGATTTAAGGAGTTCACGATGAAATATGATTTAGTCAAAGATAAATTAGCTAATGCGATAACACTGTTCCCTGATGCCAGGAGACTATTTTACAAGGTTTTAGATGAAATCCTTTTGCGTCAGTGGTATATCAAAACTCTAATGCGTAAGTACTGCAAGAAAGATGAACCACTCTCATTTTACGATGCCGGAGCCGGCTTTTGTCAATACTCCTACGAAGTCTTAAAACGCTTTCCTAACTCCGAAGTTTTAGCTGTTGATATCAAGGCTGATTATCTCCATGCTTTCAAGAATTTCGCAGAGGATAACTTAACTGGTTCATTTACAGTCAAAGAGGCTGATCTCCAAAAATATGTTCCGAATAAAAAGTACGACATGGCAATTGCAATTGATATATTGGAGCATATTGAGGATGATGTAAGTGTTATTCAGAATTTCCATAAATGCTTGAAAGAGGGTGGAATCCTGTTAATCTCTACCCCAAGTACTTTTGACGAAGCTGCTGCATTCACAGAGGAGCATGTGCGCCCCGGATATAACAAGAATGAACTTGAAGATAAGCTAACCCGGAATGGTTTTGAGCTTGTGGAATCTTTTTATAGTTATGGCAAATTCGGTAAACTTGCCTGGAAACTCGGTATGAAAATTCCAATCCAGCTCGCTGGTCTTGGTATCTTTGGAATGCTTGCCTCTGCCCTATGGCTTGCAATCTTCTTCCCACTAAACCATTACCTAATGAGACTTGATACTCAAACTGACAATGAAGTCGGTAATGGGATTATTATAGTTGCTGAGAGGGTTTAGACTAATCCTCGTTGTGAATGTTAACATTCTTTTGCATACACAGCAAAGAATTGTAACCTTGACTTCCTTATTCTTTCCTTCTCTTTCGGTATAGGATCAACCACCGGCATACCCTTCACAATCAAGCTGTTCAAATATAAGCTTTGTACCACACACGGTACATTCCCCGTTAGCTTTCTTAAACGCTGTTGTGATTTGGTCTTCAGATACCCGCATACTTCCTCCAAATCTACATAGTGATTTACTACTATTTAACTTTTAACTTTTAGTCAATAATATTTTGTTTGACTCGCTCAAACATAATCCTCAAGTAACATTTCAACAATTCTATTCACACTCAGAATTTTCTCTAAGCATTTTCTGGCTGTTTTCTTTGTCAAATCGCACATTAACCTGTAATAATGCCACTTCCCTACCCATTTCTCTCTTCAACTGCTCTTCAGTAATACTTAGTCGACTCTTAGTAGACACTTAGTACTCTCTTAGTACTCTCTTAGTCAAAGCACTAAGTTATACACAATTTGTGCATAACTTTCTAGTAATTCTTATGAAAGTATTACTGAAGGGCAGTCAAAGGGAAGTGAATACTACTGGAGAATAAAGGGAACTGAAGGAGCTGAGATTGTGGTCTATAATATCAAAGGACAAAGAGTTCAAAGCTATCCAATATTCACTGCGGGTACGCATGAAATCTCTTGGAATGGTAAAGATAAGAATGGTAAAGAAACTAATTCAGGTATATATTTTATCAAGATGCTATCAGATACGAATAATCAGATAAAGAAGATTATCAAGCTGAAATAGATCTTCTGTTTACATTGATGTTTGAAGGGTGCCTTTACGGTGCCCTTTTTTCGGGTATTGAAACCTGCTTGCAGGTTCGTAGCATAAGCTTCTAGCTTGTGTTGAAACTATGGTTGATAACCCAGCTTAAGACGCAAGCAAGATGCTTACGGTACAGGGAATAAAAAGGAGAAGGTCAACGCCATTGACCCCTACAAAACAAAATCAATGCTATCAGATAACAATGCAAACTTTGTTTGCAGAGGTGATTCGGCGATCCACTCCCCATGTGTGCTTTACTCCTGCATCCGCAAGGTTGGCACATTGACTACAGATAGCTCGTTTATTCAACCATTTCGAAGGTCTTGGGACCATTCGCAAGGTCTCAAGATAGGTTTCGTTTAAATAAAATCAAAGCCATTCCTGATGTCCTCGCCCCACCTTCGCATACGCTCATTGCGGTGCAAGTTCATCATATGCTATCAGATACGAATAATCAGATAAAGAAGATTATCAAGCTGAAATAGATCTTCTGTTTATATTGATGTTTAGAGGGTGCCTTAACGGTGCCCTTTTTTCGGGTATTGAAACCTGCTTGCAGGTTCGTAGCATAAGCTTCTAGCTTGTGTTGAAACTATGGTTGATAACCC
>JAVCCX010000245.1 GCA_030765245.1 Candidatus Zophobacter franzmannii
CATTTGAAGATGAGATTATCTTTGAAGATGTTAGTTTTGCATACGACCCAGACAAGCCGGTTCTTAAGAACTTCAATCTTACGATTAAGAAAGGAACTACTCTCGCTATTGTTGGTCCTACAGGTTCAGGAAAGACTACTACGATATCACTATTAACTCGATTTTACGACCCTCAAGAGGGTAGAATAACAATAGATGGGCATGATTTACGCTCTGTATCTCGTAAGAGACTAAGATCCAAGATGAGCTTAGTATTGCAAGACATCTACCTCTTCCCGGGTACTATACTGGATAATCTAAGAGTATTAAGACAGGACATCTCGATTGAGAATGCTGTCAAAGCTACTGAGATTATGGGCATAGAAAAGATTATTGCTAAGATGCCAAAGGGATTCGACACACCAGTTGCAGAAGAGGGTGGGAACCTGAGCTTTGGTGAGAGGCAGTTACTTTCATTTTCCAGAGCACTAACCTTTGACCCTGAAATCCTGATTATGGATGAGGCCACAAGTTCTGTGGATCGATACACAGAAGAGAAGATTCAACGGAGTATGATGAAGCTACTTAAGGGTAGAACATCGATTATTATCGCTCATAGGCTATCAACCATCGTCCATGCTGATAAGATAGTCGTGGTTAAAGATGGTACAATAGCTGAACAAGGAACACATAACGAGCTACTTGCTCTTGACAAAGAGTATGCAAACCTATATAGAACACAGATGGGAGCACACCATGCAGAATAAACAGAACAAGAAGAACCTCTACTACTTTGGTTGGTTCATGAAGCTCTGGAGAAAGTACGCATGGCAGATGACCGGGGTTATCCTGTTTACAGTTATTGCAATCATGATTAAAACAGCCTTCCCTATCTTTTTAAAAAACATTATTGATGAGTTAACCGGCGACTATGTCCCTGCTAATGTTTATCATATGCTGGGAATATATCTGATATTCACAATAATCCATGAGTTTGTTCAACACGCTCTTCCATATGTAAGAGGATTGATGAACTATGTGTTTGCTCGTGACCTGAGGAATAAATACTTTAAGCTCTACACAAACAAGAAAAGTACATTCTTCAAGCATTTCCGAACCGGTGACCTTCTTACAAGGCTTACATCTGATATTGATGGTGACTGGGATAGAATTAGTTGGTACTCTTGCTCAGGACTGATGAGACCTTTGGAATCCATCCTGATACTTGGGATGACCTTAGGGGTTATGTTCCATTACTCGGTCCCTCTGACTCTGTTCTCATTCATTCCTTTGCCATTCTTAGTGCTAATCTTAGCTAAAGCTGAAGATAAAATGACGAGATATACATTGGAGCGTCAGGAATCTATTTCCCGCTGTAATAATGTACTCGAGGCTTGTTTCTCAGGAATCAGAGTTATTAAGACCACTATTAGTGAAGAGGATCAAGAGAGAAAGTACGATGAAGCACTGCAAGAGAGAGTTCTTCGTGAAAAGAAGTTCTTGCAGATGAACCAGGTGATTCACTTTTACTCTATGCTTGTTAATCATGCCGGGAGTATTATCGTGTTATTCATTGGTAGTATCCTTGTAATGAAAGGTAGTATTACGCTTGGGACATTCCTTCTGTTCATTACTTATATGAGAAGATTGATTGAACCCATCTGGACTCTAGCTTGGTTTTATGCTTCTTCTAAACAGGTGTTTAAATATGTTGATAGATTGGACGAGACTTCTGAAAGCTTTAACATTCTTTCTGAATATGAAGGAACTAAGAGTATTGAACAAGTCGAGTCACTAGCATTGAAGAATGTTGACTTTAAATTCCATGATGCTGAAGAAAACCTATTGAATTACATCAATATTAGTGTGAACAAAGGCGAGACTGTTGCTATCATTGGTAAAGTTGGTAGCGGTAAGTCAACTCTACTTGAGCTCATTGCCGGTAACTTAGAATCTACTAAGGGTGAAATTGATCTCAATGGTTTTGATATTCATACATATAAAAAAGAAGATGTAGCTAAGCTGTTCGGGTATGTCAGACAGGAGAACATTCTCTTTAGTGAAACCATTCAACATAACCTTGAGTTAGGTAATAAGTTCACAGATGATGCTATCTCAGATAGTCTGGATATTTCATTAATGACAAATGAGATTATTGCATTCCCACTGAAGATGGGTACTAAACTGGGTCAGAAAGGGATAAGTTTATCCGGTGGTCAGAAACAAAGGCTATCTATTGCAAGAACATTGCTCAGAAAACCTCAGATTATCTTGATGGATGACTGTACTGCTGCCATGGATGCTGAGACTGAAAAGAAGTTTTGGGATAAGCTTAGAGCTCAGAATAATGAGATTACAAGTATAATCGTTACACATAGACTCGCGACAGCAAAACATGCGGATAAAATCTTTGTCCTTGACGAGGGAGAGATTAAAGCAAGTGGTTCTAACCAAGAGTTATTAGAAAATAGTGATCTATATAAACAGATAATGTTAAAGAAACCGGAGAACAAATAATGCTTTTAGGAATCTTACAAGACTATCGGGTTAAACAATTGCGGTTGCACGGTCAGAACCTCATGGCAAGGGGTCGAATTGAAGCAGCATACAAATGTTTTCAGAAAGTAATTCTTATGGATAGTAGTCCTGAGAATCAATATAATATCGCCTTGACTCTGCTCTCCCTGGGTAAATACGAGGAAGCAGAGTCTTATTTAGTAAAGGTTATTGAGGCATACCCGGACAATGAAATTGCCATGATATCCCTTGCTGAGTGCAAGTTGCATAATGAAGACTGGAAGGATGCTTTATCTATACTCGAATCCTTGATTAAAGACCATCCTTCGAACATCAACTATAAACAGTATTATGCAACCATGAAGAATCCGGAGACCCGTAACACTCATATCAGAGTTCAGAAACTTCTTAAGCACGCTCTGAGTGAATATGATCATAAGGCTTTCAAATCAGCAATAGAAATACTACTTGAAGCAGTCGACTTAGATCCTGATAATCCAACCATCAATTATCTCTTGGGTACATCAATGATAATGGATGCTCATGACTATCAATCAGCTCTCCCTTACCTCGAGAAAGCTGCTAAAATAAGCCCTAAAATGGACACATATCAGAAGGTGTATAGAATGGCATTACAGCGAGTGCAAAAGAAGAATAAGAAAAAATAGGACAATTTTACTTGACTTTATAAACACTTAGCATATATATATATGCAAATTCCATACGAGGGGAAATATGAATAAAACATTCTTGATAACTTTACTACTTTTAGTTGCCCTATTTGCACTTCACGCACAAGCTAATCTTACTAATATCCGGTTTGGAAATTATGACTTTGGAACTAGAGTCGTTGTAGAAACTGACAGTAAAACCAATTTCGATGTTACGAACGGGAAAGATGAAGTAATTATCAAAGTGGATGCCGTTTTAGCTGATGAGAAGCTCAAGAAGGTTAAAACAGGGTCCAAGCATATCAATAGTATGAAAGTAGATACAGAAAATGGTTCTACTACTATTACTTTCAAATCCAAGTCTTTATATAGATCTGTTGATTTCCCAATTAGTGGTGATCCGTATAAGATTGTTATTGATATTCTTGTAGCACCCGGTGGTTATGATTACCAAAGTGCCGTGGGTATAGCTAATTATCTTATGCACCTTAATGTGAGGAAGTATGCAGAAGTTGAATTCGATAAGATATCAAAGCTTTTCCCCAAAGAGACAGGTTACAATTACTATTATGGATTGAACTGCCTTAAACAGAGTCATAGAAAGAAGGCAATCTCTCTTTTCAAGCTTGTTAAACCTGAGGACAAAGAATACAGCAAGGCCGTTTCTGAATTAAAGAAACTTGGAGTTAAACTTAAAACTATTATTGCTGAGAAACCAAAGGTAACACCTAAGAAAGTGGAACCTAAACCGGTAGAGGTCGTGGAGGTTGAAGAAGTTCGAGTTATCGAAGAAGACTCACTACTTGTTGCAAATGGAGTAGATGAAGTCATTCCATTCCATAAAACACCTTTTGGTATCCTGACAATTATAATAATAATCATTATAATCTTAGCATCAGTGTACTTCATAATAAAGAAAAGAACTTTCAAATCCAAGTTTGATGAAAGTGCAATTAAATTCGACCCTGTTAATGACCTTGAAAGTAAGAGAAATGCAATTAGGAAGCTGTATGATCAAGGGTGGACTGTTCGTGCTATCTCTAAAGAACTTGGAATAGACCAGGAAGATATCTACATTACTGTTGAGGAAGATTCTCCTGAGTAGGGTAAGCTTAATTTGAGATTCCTTATAATCAGGCTCAGTTCTCTTGGTGATATAATATTAACTGAACCTGTCACTGCATTAATAAAGCAACAATATCCTGATGCTGTGATAGACTACATAACTAAACCTTTATATCAAGATATAGTGAAGTTATTTCCCTATGTGAGCAATGTCTATACTGATTATGAGAACAGTAAGTTTCTAACATCTATCTCCAAAGTTCCCTATGACTACGCAATAGACTTACATAACAAATTAAACTCACGCCTAATTCTCAACAAAATCAATGCGAAAGATAAGAGAGTCTATAAGAAACAACGCTTGTTAAGGTCTAAGATAGTTAAAAAACAGACTGATGAATCAATAGACTCAACACTATCACTTTACCTCTCTGCACTAACTGGGATTATAAAGTCACCGACACCATTGGCCCCCTGGTTATCTACTCCTGAAGCTACTATTCCTTTTGAAATCAAAGAGGACAAATTGAAAATAGGCATATTCCCGGGAGCTAGTTATGAGACCAAGAGATGGCCTAGTGAGCATTTCAAGAAAGCTATTGAATTGCTTGATTCAAACTTTGACACAGACTTTTATATAATGGGTTCTGAAAGTGAATCAGGGCTAACTAGTAAAATTACAAGATACTTTGGAGAGAATTGCATTGACCTTGGTGGCAAATTGAACTTCTCAGAACTTGCGAAAGCTATCTCATCAATGGACTTATTAATAACTAATGATAGTGGACCGATGCATCTTGCTTCAGCTTATAATAAGCCGTTAGTTGCTATCTTTGGAGCTACTCACCCTCGTTTAGGCTTTAAGCCCATGAACAATAAAGCAGTAGTATTGGCAAAAGATTACCCGTGCCAACCGTGTTCACTCCATGGTGGAAACAAATGTCCTTTGAAGCATTACAAATGTATGCAAGATATCACTCCTCAAGAAGTTTTTGAACTATGTAAGGAGATGATTACTAGGAGTTTATAATGAACATCTATTCTCATAATGTCCCACCCTCTCGAATAATCGAGATTGGAAATAAAATAAAGCAACTTTCTCAAGATACAGGTGAAGAATATTTAGCACTCAACCGAGGTGTAAATGCTGTTTTACCTATTGATATCAACTCTGTTGTTAAGGAGCTTGATCTAAATACCGGTGGCATTCATAATTATCCCATTTCCCATGGTAGTCTTGAGTTTAAAGAGGCTATTATTAATGAATACTTCGATGAATATAC
>JAVCCX010000158.1 GCA_030765245.1 Candidatus Zophobacter franzmannii
AAAAACTAGTATAAATCCTGTTTTCATCATAAACTCCTTTTTTAAGGTACTCTGAGTGGGTCGAATGTGTTTTGGATGCTCAGAGTACCGTTCTTGGTCTTACTAAATGCCATTTTAGTTCCATACTGTTCCAAAGATGTAAGGCTAAGTTAGATAAAGAGTTATGTTTGATTTGCTAAGAGCTGGATATGTAACAAAGCGTTACATATATTGGTTATTGTTCATTGTGTTGGATGGTAACTCATTGATAGAGAATTGATTAAATTGTATAAGTATCACTTTGTTGCATAATCTGTGAGTATGTAACGGAGCATTACACTTATCCTGAGGATAAATTGATTGTCTCTATTTCTTGGAGATAAGCAAGTCTACTTACTAAGGTCATGCTTTTTTATAACCCTATCTATGCGTGGTCTGCTAATCTTAAGAATCTTAGCAGTTTGTGACTTGTTCCAATTGTTTTCTACGAGAGTCTTTTTAATGATTTTGACTTCGAAATAAGCTAAGGCTTCATCCAGATTATCAACATCAGGAAATTGAAGCTCATCATTTTTTAGGGAGATGAGGTCTGCATTTGTCTCTTTACCCTGGAGGTTAGAAGCTGTAAGAGGATAACTATCATCATTGTTTACAAACGCTTTCTCAATTACGTTTCTTAATTCACGGATATTGTTCTGCTTATAGTTTAGAGAAAGTAGATAGTCGATAGCACTCTGTGAGAAGCCATAATTAACTCGTTTATACTGATTTGCAAAACCATTCAGGAAGTGTTCAGCCAAGGACGGGATATCATCTTTATGTGCTCTAAGTGGTGGCAATTCTATTTGAAAGACATTTAGGCGATAGAACAGGTCATTGCGAAACTTCTTTTCTGCAACTTCATTTTCTAAGTTGCGATTTGTGGCGGAGATAATTCTTACATTAACATTGATAGTTCTTTCACTTCCGAGAGGAGTAATCTCATTGTTCTCAATTGCTCTGAGCAATTTTGATTGTAGTTGAAGAGGTAATTCACCAATCTCATCGAGGAAAAGAGTTCCTCCTTGTGCAAGTTCAAACTTCCCTTTCCTGTCATTCATTGCTCCTGTATATGCACCTTTTTTATGGCCAAAGAGTTCTCCTTCTGCAAGATGTTCAGGGATTGCTGCACAATTTATTGAGATGAATGGTCCTTTACTTCTGTTACTAAAGCTGTGAAGCGCTTGAGCAGTAACTTCCTTACCGGTGCCGGATTCTCCTGTAATGATGACCGGTGAATCTGCTTTTGCAGAAGAGATAATTGCAGAATACAGTTTTTGCATCTGCTTGGAGTTACCAACGAACCCACTTTTCTCTTGGATTACTATGCGTTGATTATTCATATTTCTAGAGATGAAGCCTCTCAAAATGGGTAATAGGATCTCACCAATCTGTTCGACACGCTGTTCATCTGCATTTGAAAATACTCCTTTGGAGATGTTTCTTCGGTCCAGATAAAGGGCACCTACTATTGATTTTGACAGGAGAAGAGGGACTGTAATTACTGACAGAAAGGCTTTACCAAGGATACTCTGATTTGTTTTGAATCTGTCTAAGTCAACAGCATTCCTTATTAAGATCGGTTTCAAGTCTTGAACGGATTCCATTATAATACCTGAGCTGAAATCTATATCTTCTTCTTCTAAATCACTACTAAAGATACTATTTTCGACGACTCCAAGCTCTCTGTTATAAGTTACTATCCTACAGTTATCAGCATTTGAAGCCATTGTAAGGTACTTTAACAACTCTTCGTTAGCAGATTCAGGAGTCATAAGTTTTACTAAGGATCTGATGAGCATCTCTGAATCTAACTGTGCACTTTTCTCAATTTCTAACTCTCTAATACTATTCTGCCATAGAGGGCTTGGTGATTCTAGATTAAACTTCTTTAGTAGTTTCATCGCCTGTTCTCTGTGAAACTCACTTCCGGTTAACTGAAAGATGCAACGGTTATATTCAAGTTTGAATGTTTCATGTTCCGTAGTTTCAAGTTGTTGCATTATATTTAGAAGGGCTCGATGTTTAATCTCCGCATTGTCTTTAAGGTTAAATGCCGTCCTGGCATAAGTTAAACTTGCCTCATACAAAACATCTTCCAATTCCATACTTTTCCCGGCTTCAATCAACTCTTTAGTTAATTTCAAGGCATCATCATACTTTTCCACACTTTGCCAGATTGATGCTCTAAGAGTGAGGTAAAACAACTTTCGCTTTTCCATACCCTGCTCTTCTGAGTCTTTAATTGCTCTATTCAGATAAGTTTCAGCAACATCAAACTGATTAAGTTTAAAGTACACAGTAGCCTGATTGAAATAGCAGGCAATCATCTGGGCAATGTTATTTTGTTTCTTGTTAACTTCAAACTGGAGTCGGTAGTATTCAAGAGCCTGAGCGTAGTCAGCTTTCGCATTATAGGAGTTTGCTATACTGGAATAACCGATAGAAAGACCGGGTAGATTATTACTGGCTTTTTCCATCTCAATCTTTTTTTCTAAGTAAGTAATTGACTTATCGTATTCACCTTGGATGTTATAGGTTATTCCCAATGATGAGTAACACACTGCTTCAGCAGCGGGAAGTTTATGCTCTATTGCAAGTTTGAGAACTTCTATATAGTATTTCTCAGCTGAAATTAACTTACCGGAGTTACGCTCACATAACCCAATATTTAAGAGGCTGGTGGTCATCCCTTTCATATCTCCAAGTTCTCTATAAACTTCTACCTGTTCCAACAAAATTGCTTTGCCGGCTTGATAATCACCACTTTCCAGATAAGAATTAGCAAGCATACCTTTTGCTTTGATCTTATGATAAGGGAGCTTCTGGTCTTCCGCAAACTCAATCATTTCCCTGCATAGAACTTGAGATTTATTGATCTCATTCAGACGAAGGTACAACCAGGCAAGGTCATCATTAGCAACAAGTATTTCCTCAGCATTAGTATGCTTCTTTGCAAGATCAACAGCTTTTGTAAAAGGTTCCTCAGCTAACCGGATATCAGTTGTTCTCAAATAAAGATTACCAAGTCGGGAATATGTTTTTAGTAGCTCAACGCTGTTAATCTCTTCTTGAATAAGGATAATAGTATTTAGAATTAGAAACGGGTCTTCTTCATTTGAGCTGAGTAGTACTTCAAGCTCACCAATAGCTCTTGAAGTCTCACCCTGTTTATGCAAGTCTATAAAGGCAGGAAGGTAATCATCCTCTACCTCATTCTCAGAGTCACTGGTAGTTTCAGGTTTTTCAATAAGAGGATTAAGGGAGAGAATTATGTCACTAATACTTAGGTAACGATCAGTTGGTTTGCATGATATTGCTCTTTTCACAATTTCAACAAGTTCAGATGGTAATCTACTTATTGTGTCTGAAAGCACATCTTCAATCCCTTGAACATGCAGTTTCGCAATCTCAAGCAGGGAACGATTCGCATAGGGGAGAGGTCCACAGAACATTTCTAACACTATCAGTCCATAGGAGTAAATATCACTTTGTATAGTTAATTCTCTACCCGTTCCGCATTGCTCTGGTGAAGAGTAGATAACACTACCCTTGTACTCATCCTGTTTATCGATTAAATCATCGATATTAAGAGATAGGTCAAAGTCAATTAACTTAACTGTTGAACCATTAATGAGGATATTCTCTGGTTTAAGGTCTAAGTGAAGTAGTTGGTTCTGATGCAGATAGCTAATGGCTTTAGCCAGCTCAATAGCGATTTCTATCTTCTCAAGCTTAGTGGCAAACTCAGCTTGAGCCAGAGTTCTTCCCTCAATATATTCCATTAAAATATGGATTTCAGAACCAATAACATTAAGTTTATGAAGCTTGCATACTCTCTGATCATCAAGTTTCTTAAACTTTTTAAAGGCACTCTCTATTTTATCTTTGAATTGGTAGAATTCAGGTTTAATTACTTTCAGGGCAAACTCTTGTTGTTTGCTATTTACTACATAATATATTTTTGAGATGGCAGTCTCTGCAAGCATCTTCTTAGTTATCCAATTATTCATAATAACCTCTGAAACTTTATTAGCAGGGTAAGTTGCGAATGTCAACATTTCTTTTAAACTGAATTGGTGTCTAACATCTCTATTTTTAAATGAGCGAATAAGTTGAGGTTTGTGGAGCTTTTCGTCGTCGATAGGGCGTTATGCCAAATTCCTACTGAAATGCTCTTGTGAGGGCTTCTTGGGACTTCTCGTAATTACTTGTCATTTTCTAAATCCTTCAGGGCTATTTCACAACCGTGACTACCGAGCTCTTTACCTTTCTGCCAAAACTTCTTAGCATTCGCAAGGTCGCCAAGTGCTTTATATACCTCACCAGTATATATATACACATCAATCTCATCACAGTTTAACTCTATTGCTTTCTTAAAATTGAAGATGGCTTCTTCATAATTTGTAACATCCTGATAAGTCATTCCTAAATGAAAGTAATATGTCGGGTCGGTAGGGTCTATTTTGACACACTTCTTTAGTTCTTTAATAGCTTTAATATCTTCGCCTGTTTCATGGTATCCAATTGATAAATAGTATCTTGCCCGAAGATGGTTGGAGTCAAGACTTAGAGTTTTCTCATAGCTTTTTACAGCATTTTTAAACTGTCCGGCATTAGAATAAGCAGAGCCGAGTAAAAAATGATTTATAGCAACACTAGGAGCTAACTCTAATTCTCTTTTTA
>JAVCCX010000096.1 GCA_030765245.1 Candidatus Zophobacter franzmannii
AGACGATATCCATCAACATCGGCAGTACCGACCATCTCAAGATAGGTAGGTCTTGGAAGAACCATATCTACATTCTCAGGAGCAAACTGGTTTACTGCAACAGTAAAACCTGATTTCTTGGTCGGAGTTTCACCATAATAGATTGAGAAGTCAGCTATCTCTTCCTGAATAGGTTTGATGCCGGCATGAATCAATCCGTTAGTATTGGTGAACGCTGATGTAACCATTACTCCAGAACCTTCACTGAAATCACTGATAGAATTTGCAAGTCTCCAGACGAGTTTTGCAGCCTTAGGTGAAATCATATCTCTATTATAAATAAAGACAGTTTTCTTACCAAGGTCCATACATGGTGGTTCACAGTCAGGTTTGCCTTCATAGCAGTTTATTGTATGTTCAAGAGCTTCTTGAGGATCGTAGTTTGCATGGAAGTCAGCTAAATCATTGAAGCCCCAATCGAGGTCATTGATCATGTAAAGCTTCTTACCTTGAAGCTGTAGGTTTCTCAAAACACTTCTCAAGGAGGTGTTTATCTTACCAACAACATAGAAAGCATCAGCTTTTGCTAAATCTTCATACTTCTTGAAGAAACCGGGAGGGATCTTGTCAGAAATACTAGGTTTTAATGATAATGAACCGATCTCAGCTCCGATTCTTTCAGCAACTGTCTTAAGAATTGCTACCTCTTCTGCAGAAGCATCAGGAGCAACATAGATTCTCTTAAGCTTTTTGTTTGCACTCTGTTCTTTAAGTGTCTGAGCAGTGAATGGTGCGATAGTCTCTTTACCCTGATAGACAGGATTATTAATTCTATCTTCACCAAAATAAGCCTGCCAACCGAAGCGACCAAAGTAACAGATGTTTCTCAGGTTTTCACCCTGAACTTCAGGAGCTTCTATCAGCGTTACTTCACCAGTCATTGTGTTCACACTTATCTTACAACCATTACCGCAAGTACCGCAGGTTTGAACAGTTGTGTCACCCGGGAGAGGGTTCATCTTATAGTTAGTATTCTTAGGAAGTAATGCTCCAACAGGGCAAACTTCAATACACTTACCACATGCTTCACAGCTTGTAAGGGTAAGGCTTTCACCAAATTCAGGTGCAACATAGGTTGGGAAACCTCTATAGATAAATCCGAGTACACCTGCGCCTTGAGTCTCAGCACAGATACGGACACACCTACCGCACTTAACACACTTGTTTGCATCATGTAAGATGAAAGGATGTGAAGCATCAATCGGATGTTTGTTCTTGCTCCCTGCATAGGCATCAGCATCGGCTCCATATTCAGTTGCATAGCGTCTTAGGTCACAGGTCTCGTTCACCTGACAACCGCATTCGAGACATCTTTCAGCTTCTTTAATACCTGATTCTCTACCATAGTCGTCTTCAACTTCTGAGAAGTTGGTAATACGCTCTTTGACAGGTTTCTCTGGCATGATAATCTTTTCAAGCTTCTCAAATTGTTCGTAATAAGCAGGATCCATCTCTTTCAGCTTCTTCTCTTTCTTGGAGTCAAAGCTCACGACAGGTGCCATCATTTTATTTTGTAAGAAATTATCTATTGATTTGGCTGCGATCTTAGCATCAGCAATTGCTTCAACTGCTGTTGCAGGTCCACGCTGGAAATCACCACCGGCAAAGATGTTCTCAACACCCCAATACATAGTGGCTTCATCTATAACCGCTGTTGACCATTTTGAGACTGGAAGTGGCTTACCATTAATGAAGTTTTCCTCTTCTCCAAGGAAAGTAATCTCAGGAGACTGAGATACTGCAGCAATGATTGAATCAAACTCTTCATCGAAGAATTCGCCTGAAGCTATAGGTCTTCTGCGACCACTTGCATCCGGCTCTCCAAGTTCCATTTTCTCAAGCTTAACAACCTTTAATTTATCGTTTTCATCACCTATAAGTTTAGCAGGATTGGTCAGAAAATGGAATTTAACTCCCTCTTCCGCTGCTGCTTCAATTTCATAACCTTCCGCAGGCATCTCTTTACGAGTTCTACGATAGATGAGAGTTGTGTCAGCACCAAGGCGAACAGCAGTTCTTGCACAGTCAATAGCAGTATTACCACCACCAACAATAGCACATTTCTTACCAAGTTCTACCTTATTACCTTTAACAACTTCTTTAAGGAAGTCAACTCCGAGCAATACACCTTTAAGATCAGAGCCATCTGTTCTCATAGGAACAGCGTTCAAAGCACCAAGTGCCATATAAACAGCATCATACTCTTTAGCGAGCTCAGGTAACTTTATATCTCTACCAACGAATGTATTGTATTGAATCTCCATTCCATTGGCACACATAAGATCTATCTCTTTCTGAAGAATATCTTTAGGAAGTCGATACTCAGGAATACCGTATCTTAACCAACCACCGCCTTTATCTTCAGCTTCAAATACTTTAACATCATATCCCCAGTTTGAAAGATAATAACCTGCGCTAAGTCCTGAAGGACCTGCACCAATGATAGCAACTTTCTTACCCTTTGATGGGAGTTTTGTAGGGATATACGGATCAATAAGGTCTATATCAGCTGTATGTCTTTTAAGCTGTCTAATCGCAATAGACTCATCAACAAGTTCACGACGGCACTCACCTTCACAGAAAGCAGGGCAGACACGACCGATTGATAGAGGCATTGGGAGACTGTCCTTAATGACACGAACAGCTTCACTATATTGTCCGTTTGCAATAAGAGAAACATAGGACTGAACATCTACATGTGCAGGGCAAGCAACTTTACAAGGAGCTTCACAATCTGCATAGTGGTCAGATAAGAGGAGTTCAAGAGCAGTTTTTCTAGCATCAAGAACTTCATCACTACTTGTTTCAATTGCCATACCTTCGTGGATGTTAGTTCCACAGGCAGTTACAAAACCGGGACGACCGGTAAGTTTTACAGCACAAACCCAGCATGAGCCAAAGGGTTTTAGCTCTTCATCATGGCAGAGAGTAGGTATCTCAATACCGTGCTCTTCGCATACAGCAAGAATAGTCTTAGTGCACTCAACTTGTACATCTTTTCCATTTAGCTTTATATTAATCATAATGCTTTCCTCTTAAACCTTTGAAATTGCCTGGAAACGACAGGCATCATAGCAGGCTCCGCACTTGATACATAACTCTTGGCTAATGACATGCGGTTTCTTAACTTCTCCACTAATTGCATTAGTAGGGCACTTTCTAGCACAAGCAGTACAGCCTATACATTTATCGGTAATAACTTCATACTTAAGTAGGGAAGTACAAACTCCGGCAGGACATCTCTTATCAATGATATGGGCTTCGTACTCTTTTCGGAAGTATTTGATTGTTGTTAATACAGGATTTGGTGCACTTTTCCCAAGTCCACAAAGTGAGGTGTTGATAATTCTCTCAGATAAATTCAAGAGTTTATCAATATCTTCCATAACGCCTTCACCTTCAGAGATACGGGTGAGGATTTCAAGCATCCTCTTGGTTCCGATTCTACAGAAGGTACATTTACCGCAGGATTCATTCTGAGTAAAGTTAAGGAAGAACTTAGCGATATCAACCATGCAGGTTGAAGTATCCATTACAACCATACCACCTGAACCCATAATAGCACCGGTCTTAGTGATAGATTCATAATCAATTATTGTGTCGATGAGCTCAGCAGGAATACAACCACCGGATGGTCCACCCAGCTGTACAGCCTTGAAAGGTTTGTCCTCTTTCATGCCTCCACCGACTTTATAGATAACATCTCTGATTGTAAGCCCCATAGGAACCTCAATAAGACCGCTATTTTTAATCTTTCCGGTCAGAGCAAAGACTTTAGTCCCCTTACTCTTTTCAGTGCCAAATTTGGCGTAAGCTTCAGCTCCATGAAGGATAATCCATGGGACATTCGCATAGGTCTCAACATTATTGTTATTGGTTGGCTTTTTCCATAGTCCTGATTGAGCAGGGAATGGAGGACGAAGTCTTGGCATACCGCGTTCACCTTCAATAGATGCAATCAGTGCAGTTTCTTCTCCACAAACAAAAGCTCCGGCACCCTCTTTAACATGTAACTCAAAGTTAAAGCCAGTACCTAAAATGTTATTACCTAAAAGTCCACGAGCTTCAGCATCTTCAATAGCTTTAAGAAGATGTTTCACAGCAAGTGGGTATTCAGCACGACAATAGATATAACCTTCATCTGCTCCTATTACAAAAGCACAGATTGCCATACCTTCAATAATGCTATGTGGGTCACCTTCGAGAACGCTTCTATCCATAAAGGCACCCGGGTCACCTTCATCAGCATTACAGATGACATACTTCTTCTCATTCTTAGAATCGTAAGCGAATTGCCATTTTAGTCCTGTACTAAATCCGGCACCACCACGACCTCTTAAACCTGATTTCTTCATTTCATCAATAACTTCAAGTGAAGTCATCTCTTTGATTACTTTCTCCATTGACTTATAGCCGTCATTGGCAATATAATCGTCAATATTCTCAGGGTCTATAACACCACAATTACGCATCACAATACGCTCTTGTGACGCAAGGTTCTCATTCTCAGCGCAGTCGTGGTCAGTTGCCAGGATTGCTTTATCCAGAACAGGATTCCCTGCGATGATTCCCTCTACGATTTCCTGCATATCTTTGCTTTCAAGGTAACCGTAGGTAATAGTCTTTTCTTCACCTAAATCAAACTCAACGATTGGCTCAGCAAAACACATACCGATACAACCGGTTTTCTTTAAAACAACATCGTAATTCTTATCTTTAATAAGTGTGTCCAGTGTATCATAAATCTCACCGGCACCGGCAGCAAGTCCGCAACTTGCAACCCCAACATTAATTATTATAGCCATGCATTACTCCCTATTCGTACTTATTAAGTATGCCGGCAACTTTGTCAGCTGTGACCTTGCCGTATGTGTTGTCATTAACCATTAGCACCGGAGCAAGACTGCAACAACCAAGACAGGCAACTACCACAAGGGTAAAGCGTCCATCTTCAGTTGTGTCTTCCATATCGGAAAGCTTTAGTTGGTTTTTAACAGCAGTGTAGAGTGCTTGAGCACCAGAAACATGACATGCAGTACCTTTACAGACTCTGATAATATGTCTGCCCTGAGGTCTGAGTCTAAACATTGAATAAAAAGTTGTTACACCATACATCTCGGCAATTCTGATTCCTGATTTCTCGGAAACATATCTCATTGCATCTCGGCTTAAGTAGCCTTCAAGAGCTTGTACTTCTTGCAGAAGTGGGATTGTAACTCCTTTTCTGCCTTCGTACTTACTTAGGATTGTGTCGATCTTGTCCATGTTGTTGAGCATTATTCATACCTTAATCATTTTTTGTGAATTGAAGAGTTACTTTTTGTGTCACTTGATGTCAATAAAAAAAAGGGCAGGTAAAGTATTCACCTTACCTGCCACAAGACAGTTTAGATTAAGCCTTGTTCGAGCATAGCGGTTGCGACTTTCAAGAAGCCGGCAACATTTGCACCTTTAACATAGTCAACATAATTTGCATCGATGCGACCATTTTGAACACACTGTTCGTGTATTGCAATCATAATGTTATGTAATTCAGTATCGACTCTTTCTCTTGTCCAGCTCATGCGTAGGCTGTTCTGACTCATTTCAAGACCTGAAGTTGCAACACCACCGGCGTTAGCAGCTTTACCAGGAGCGAAAAGACATTTAGCAGCTTGGAATACTTCAACAGCTTCTGGAGTTGATGGCATGTTAGCACCTTCAGAAATTACGAAGCAACCATTATCAACAAGGATCTTTGCTTCTTTGCCGTTGATTTCGTTCTGAGTAGCACATGGAAGAGCTATATCACACTTAACACCCCAAGGTCTCTGACCTTCGTGGAATTCTGCACCAAATTTATCAGCATATTCTTTGATACGGCCGCGTTTAACATTCTTGAGATTCATGATGAAATCCCATTTCTCGCCGCTGATACCATCTTTGTCATAAATATAACCACTTGAATCAGATAAAGTTACAACTTTACCACCAAGCTCATTAACTTTCTGAGTTGCATACTGAGCAACATTACCTGAACCGGAAACAGCAACAATCATACCAGTGAAAGTTTTGCCCTGTACTTTAAGCATCTCTTCAGCAAAATAAACTGCACCGTAGCCTGTAGCTTCAGGACGGATTAAACTACCACCCCAAGTACGACCCTTACCGGTTAAAATACCAACGAATTCATTCTTGATCTTACGATACTGACCAAACATGAAACCGATTTCTCTTCCACCAACACCAATGTCACCAGCTGGTACATCTGTGTTAGGTCCAATATGACGGCTAAGTTCTGTCATGAAGGATTGGCAGAATCTCATTACTTCATTGTCTGATTTTCCTTTAGGGTCAAAGTCAGTTCCACCTTTACCACCACCCATAGGGAGTGTAGTTAAACTGTTCTTGAAAATCTGTTCGAAGCCCAAGAATTTGAGAATTGAAAGGTTAACAGTTGGATGGAAACGCAATCCGCCCTTATATGGTCCGATTGCACTATTGAATTCAACACGATAACCGCGGTTAACATTAACCTTACCATTATCAGACATCCAAGGGATTCTGAACATAATTGTACGCTCAGGTTCTACGAGTCTTTCAAGGATGTTAGCTTGTACGAAAGCAGGGTTTGATTCGTATGCTTCCCATACTGAATCAATAACTTCTGTTACGGCTTGCATAAATTCCGGCTGATAAGGATTCTTAACAGCTACTAGATCCATAAATTGTTGTTTTGTCATTTATATCCTCCTGCGATATTTGAGCAAAAAGTTACGGTTTGCTTACTTCTGGTCAAGAACTATTTTATGTTGCGTATCGGGGAGTAGTATTATTATCAAACTTAAGAGTATGACATATATATCCTTATGATTTGGATATTTTTTTTTACTTGCGCTCTTTTTGCATATTAATTTTTTAGCAAATTTTGTTTTTTCAGAAACGGCTTGAACCGCTCATACAGCTGAATTACACTCAGTTTACCCTTGATATTAGCAACTGTTCACATTTTGTCACAATATATTCATATATTGGACTTAAAACCGTTTTCCGCAAATTATTGCCCACAAATTGCTATCTGTAATCATAAGAGTGAGTAATGGGGTTTTAATCACAAAAACTAATATTTACCTTGCGGACCTGTCACGGCGAAGCTTTACGCGAAGAGTGATGGTCCCAGACCTCGATACTTGTCAGGTATTTTTTATGCTTATTCCCTTCTTAATTCCCCTCCTTCGGAGGGGTGGCACGGAGTGACGGGGTGGTTTCTTTTCCTCTCGCATTTTAGGCTTGCATTCTGGGAATGATGCTTTAGCTTCATCGTATTGATGGAAAAGTTTAACACTTACCTTGCGGATGGTGGAGCATGCGAGACCTCCGAAATGGTGAAGAATGCAAGGGAATCTAACCATTG
>JAVCCX010000022.1 GCA_030765245.1 Candidatus Zophobacter franzmannii
AGCTTCATCTCTTTCTCCTGCGACTGATGGACTTGCACCGTAAGGAGCTATTGAATGTATTCTGGGAAATGATGCTTTAGCTTCATCTCTTTCTCCAGCGCCGGATGGACTTGCACTATAATACCATTCCCGCCCCACACTTCGTTGCGGTGCAGGTCTGGCATTAATTGGGTACTGGAACTTAGTAGTTGCTCGCCTTCGGCTTGCGAGCTATGGGCACAAGCAGGATGCGTGCCCTACAACAAGACTCGACCAAGCTGGTCGAGCTACAACAAGACTCGACCAAGCTGGTCGAGCTACATCAAGACTCGACCAAGCTGGTCGAGCTACAACAAGACTCGACCTGGCAGGTCGAGCTACAGAAAGACTCGACCAAGCAGGTCGAGTCTTGATGTAGGGCACGCATCCTGCTTGCCCATAGCTCGGAGAGCTATATTATTGGATTGCATCTACGCCAGTCTTCGCCAAATAGGCTACGCCCCGACAGGCAGTTGATGCAATCCTGCTTTTACAAAAACCTTTTTTGTTTGACACTTAATCTCCAACTTGAAAGATTGAGTTAAGATCTTTGAGAAAGAATCACACGCGTATTTTGGGGTGCTGCCTTCTGGGTGGTTGAGATTAAACCCATCATACCTGATCCGGGTAATGCCGGCGTAGGGAAAATATGTTAGAATAAATATTTAGACCATCACGCCTCGGCGGGATGGTCTTTTTTTGATTCCGCATATTTTTCTCTTCAATCTCATGAGAAATTGATGGAGGAAAAATGAAAAAGAAACTCGTAATTATGACAATGCTGTTAGTGGGTATAATCTCACTCTGTTCTGCTCTGACTCTTAAGGGAGTCGTTGTTGACAAGACTACAGGCTCACCTGTAGAAAACGCTATTATTTCAAATAGCTCTGATGATATGATGTCCGACTCAGATGGCAAATTCAAGCTTGAGAACACCGGAACTATCTCAATTAAAAGAATGGGATATGTTGAACTTGAAGCTAAACTTAAACCTAATCAAGAGTATGTTAAAGTAGAGCTTGAACGCAAATCGGTTGAGCTTTCAGGTATCAAGGTATCGACCACTCGTGTAACTACAAAGAACTCTCCTATTACCTTTACTAATATTGAGCAGGAAGAGATTCTCGAAGAGAGCTACGGTCAGGATATACCGCTTCTTATCAACGATGTTCCTAATCTGCATACCTATTCTGAAGCAGGTTCTGCGCTTGGTTATTCCCATATGAAAGTGCGTGGATTCGACGAGAAAAGAATTGGTGTAATGGTTAACGGGATTCCCTTCAATGACCCTGAAGACCACTCTGTATATTGGGTGAATATGCCTGATCTTGCTGAGAGTGTTGAGAATATTCAGTTCCAGAAAGGCGTTGGCAACTCTCAATATGGTGTTTCCACTTTTGGTGGTTCACTTAACCTAATGACAAATAGTCTTAACAATCCCTATTTTGCAGAGATTACGACTAACTATAGCAGCTACAATACTTGGAAATATAGCGCTAAGGTTTCAACAGATATTGGTAAGAGATTCAAGACTAACATTCGTTTCTCTCAGATGGCATCGGATGGTTATCGTGATAACTCCGGCTCTGAGATGTGGTCATATTTCTTCAACCTTTCATATGTAGCTGACAATAATGTAACAGAATTCAACACATACGGTGGTAAAGAGATAACTCATGCCTCATGGTATGCTTCTCCTGAAGCTGAACTCGATGCAAATCCTCAATACAATCAAGTAACTTATGATAACGAAATTGATAATTTCTCTCAGCCACACTATGAACTTCATAATCGCTGGAGAGTCAACGATAAGCTTTTATGGCAGAATACAGCCTTTTATATTCGTGGCGAAGGGTTTTATGAGCAGTTGAAAGAGGGCAAAGACCTATATTACTACTCACTCTCTGATGAAGATGATGACTCAGAAGCAGACATTATTCGCCAGAAATTGGTAACAAAGAACCACTATGGTCTTATCTCTAATCTCTTATGGACACATCCTATGGGTGAACTTACCTTTGGTACCTATCTCGCTATGTTTGATAGTGACCATTGGGGTGAAATAAAGAATGTTTCAAATGCTGTTGATGCAGATGAAAACTCAATTGATGTTACTTACTCCAAAGGACAAACATATCATCAGTATATGGGAAACAAAGACTACATGACATTCTACTTGAATGAAAACTTTAACCTTACAGAGTCTCTTTCACTTATGGGTAATCTTCACTATCAGGGAATCAAATATAGCTTTGAACAGGAAGAGGTTGGCAACTTCACTGGTGAAAACCTACATAGTTATGAAGTTGAATATAGTTTTCTGAACCCACGCTTCGGGTTTAATTATGAGGTTATGGAAGATTTTAACCTCTATGGTCATGTTTCTTTTGCTCAAAGAGAACCCGCAGATAATGAGATCTATAACACCTGGGACGATGCTTCTGATTTAGGCACTGCTCCTCTATTTGAGACTCAAACACCGATCTATGACGCAGATGGAATCATTGTTCGCTATGAATGGGAAGATCCTGTTGTTAAACCTGAGAAGGTTATCAACTATGAGATTGGTCATAGAGCAGAGATTAGAGGTTGGAATATTGAAACCGCTCTCTTCTGGATGGATTTCTCTGATGAGATTGTTCGCTTTGGTGGTGTTGATTCTGATGGTTATCCAATAAACGGAAATGCTGATCAAACAATTCATCGTGGAGTTGAGTTATCATTGAAAAAGGAATTCTTTAATAGTATTAAAATCTCAACCAATGTGTCACTTAATGACAATTACTTTAATGACATGAAAGTGACCGGTACAACCGAATCAAGCAATGGGCAAGATTCTACCTATGTTGCTTTTGACTATACCGGCAACAAGATTGCTAACTTCCCTGATGTCCTCGCTAATGCGAAAGCGAGCTATACATGGAGATGGATTACAGCTTCATGTGAGTATAAATATGTTGGTCAGCAGTATCTTGATAATACTCAGAATCCTGACAGGAGAATCCCTGAATACAGTCTCGTTAATGCAGGACTGAATGTTAAACTACCTGGCTACAGTATCTTTAAAACAACATCATTAACCTTCAATGTGAATAATGTACTTGATAAGACTTACTACACAGATGGTTATTATGATGCTTGGAATGGTGGAAATCATTATTGGATTGGTTCAGAACGCAACTTCATGGTTGGCTTCAGAGCCGGGATTTAGCTGTTATAGGGGTAGGTCTTGAACCTACCCTTAATTTACCTAACCTTTACCTTTCAAATGGTCCTTAGACCTTTGAAATGGTGAAGGGGATAGCCTAATCGGTTATGGAGTGCATCGACTATGTCGATGCTTAACAACCCATCGACTGTGTCGGTGCTGTTTGAATATTATGAACTGACACAGTCAGCTCACTCCATAAAGGGACGAAGAAAAACATAGATAAGAGGAATTATGAAAAAACTAAAGCTTTCAGAGATAATATTTATAACTGTGGTATCCACAGCGATGGGTGTCTTTTGGTGGGGTTATACCTTCATCTATGACATTATCTCACCCATACTGAAACCAATGGGATTAGAAAACCTGATGTCAGGAGTTTGGTTAATGGGTGCAGTCTTCTTCCCGTTTATAATCCGTAAACCCGGTAGTGCAATCCTGGGTGAAACCGTTGCTGCATTTGTTCAGGGTTTCATTGCAAGATGGGGTGTTGTATCTATTGTCTGGGGTTTTGGACAGAGTATCCTCGTAGAGCTATTCTTTCTAATGTTAGGTTACAAACGCTGGAATATTGCAGTTCTCATGATTGCAGCTATGATCTCAGGTATAAGCTCATTCCTTCTCTCATTTGTCTATGAGAAATGGTGGACACTCACAGTTGGCTATAATATTAAGCAGGTCATCTGCTTTGTCATTAGTGGTGTTGTCTTTGCCGGTATTTTCAGTATGTTTGTTGCAAATAGACTAAAGAAAACAGGCATCTTGAATCAGTTCGAGATAGTTCTGGATGATTTAAGATAGATATAATTAATTCCGTACTGCGACTCTCCAGAGTTGCTGTGTAAGCTGTGCTTGCATCTCTTTACATTCGGATTCAACTACTGCACTAGAACAGCTCTTCGAGCTGTGTGCAAGCGAGGACCCTCGCACTACGAAAGAAGAAGGATGTCTATATCTTATCAATCACATTGAAGTATTGGAGTATCTTCACCATAATGAAGTAGAACACTATCATTACTCCTGCTGAGATGCCAAAGGAGCTCCAAAAAGCAACTCCCTTCTTCAAGAGAATAGGGAAGATAACAAAGAATAGGAGTGAGGGGATTACAAGCCAGAATATCGACTCTGAGAGTGCTATGATAGGTTTGATATCCTTGGTGTCCAGATATAGCCAGATAATGGCAAGAAATGAGACTAACGGAAGCGAGGCGAGGATGCCACCGACAATTGAAAAGCGTTTTGAAATCTCAGAGATTAAAACAATGATCACAGCTGAGATGAGTGTTTTTATGGCAAATTGCATTTATACTCCTAATCTTTTCAGCTATCCGGGGGGTAAGTATTGGCTGTGTCAAGCATTCCTTTTTTGTTGACAGTATAAACCAGCCTTAAATTATCAATTTTAATGATACAATAGATTTGGAGAAGTAATGAACTTTCAAGATATAATACTTACCTTACAGAAATTCTGGGCTAAACAGGGATGTAGCATAATTCAACCCTATGATATGGAGATGGGTGCAGGGACTTTCCACCAGGCTACTTTCTTCGGTGCTCTTGGCAAGAAACCAACTGCCGTAGCCTATGCTCAACCATGCCGTAGGCCTAAAGATGGTCGTTATGGTGAGAACCCGAACCGTTTTCAGCACTTTTATCAATTCCAGACGGTGATAAAACCATCCCCTGAGAATATTCAAGATTTATATATCCAGAGCTTAATAGCTATTGGTATTGAGATTGAGAAACATGATATTCGTTTTGTAGAAGATGACTGGGAATCACCAACCCTCGGTGCCGGGGGACTTGGTTGGGAAGTCTGGTTAGATGGAATGGAGATTTCTCAGTTTACTTATTTTCAGCAAATTGGTGGCATGGATGTCTTTCCAATAGCTGTTGAGTTGACCTATGGACTTGAGCGTCTTGCGATGTATATCCAGAATGTGGCTGAGTACAGACAGCTTAAGTGGAATGATAATACCCTATATAGCGAGATATTCTATCATAAAGAAGTAGAGTTCTCTAAATTTAACTTTGAACTTGCAGATGTGAAATCACTCTTTGCAAACTTCGAAGATTATGAAAAACAATGTCACTTTCTGATTGAAAAGGATGTCGTATATCCGGCCTATGACTACCTGCTTAAATGCTCTCATGCTTTTAACCTACTTGATGCAAGAGGGGTTATTAGTGTAACAGAAAGAGCAGCGTATATTGGCAGAATCAGGACAATGGCAAAGAAATGTGCAGAGTTGTATACTACAAAGTATGAGACAACTGATGATAAATAAGACTTCCAGTATTGGAAAGATAAATAGAACATCGTCTGATGACAAAGTCAATAGACCAATGAAGTATGAAACTCCAAAGGAGTAACGATGATAGAGAAGAACAAACAATTTTGGCAAAGTATAACAACCGAATTTCAGGCTACATTAGGTGATAACTTAATCCAAGCAGGAGTCTATGACAGACACTTAGAGAAAGGTCATTTCTTCATCGTGGTGGAGAATGATAGTGTCTCAGCTGTAAAAGGATTGCAACCACTGATGAGAAAGCTGGCAGCTAAGAAAATGCCTTTCCCTCTTATCATGAGTAAAGAGTACATCCTCACATCTCTCGATAGTTTCCCTTTGGAATTTATCAATATTAAGTACTATTATGAAAATACATTTGCAAAAGAGGATATATTCGAAGGGCTTACTTTTGAGCCAAAAGATATCCGTCTGGAGATGGAAAGAGAAGTTAAGGGTAAAGTGCTCTTAACTCGCCAATATCTTCTTGAGAGCTTAGGGAATATGAAGGTTATCAATGAACTTATTCAGGTTTCATTGTTAGCTCTAATGCCGGTATTCAAGGGTGTCCTTATCCTCAAGGGTGAAGAGATTCCACGCAATGAATTAGAACTTCTTGAGAAGACTGACGAGGTTACAAGGGTAGTACTGGATAGCTTCCGTAAAGCTGTAGCTCTTAGGGATGAAAAGTTACCTCGTGATAAGGTGATTGAGTTCTTCCAGAACTATATCAACCAGATGGTCCTCTTAATGAACCTCATCGAGAACTGGGAAGTTTAGATGCTTAAAGCAACCTTCACTTTTGATTATACTACCCCTATTGTTTGTACTGCGATTCACAATGGTCATTATCTTCGCAAAGAAATAGCTGATAATACGACCCTTCCAGATATGGATAGACTTAGAGAAGAAGACCCTTTTACAGGCTACTTCACCGAGTTTTGTCCGAATAGGATAGTTGTGAATACTAGTCGGTTTGAAGTAGATTTAAACCGTCCACAGAATAGAAGTGTATATCAAAATCCTGAAGATTGCTGGGGACTTGCTCTCAGAGAAGAACCTCTTCCAGATAACATGGTTCAGAAATCACTAAGTGAGTTTGATGATTTCTATCGTCGGGCAAAGATTCACTTTGATGAGATTATCACTAAGTTTGATAAACTTATTGTTCTTGATATCCATTCGTACAATCATCATAGATTAGGACCAGACGCTGAATATGATAATCCTGAGTATAATCCTGAGATTATTCTTGGAACCAACAATATGCCTGATGAGAATCTACCTTTCGTAGAAAGGTTTAAAGATAATCTTACGACCCTTGATTTTGAGGGAAGAAGTATTGATTGTCGGATTAACATCAAGTTCCCCGGTGGGCATTTCTCACGCTGGATACATCATACTTATGGTGAAAAAGCGATTGCAGTTGCATTTGAATTCAAGAAGACTTTCCTGGATGAGTGGAGTGGGGAATTGGATTTCATTAAGCAACAGAAACTAAGGAACCTTCTTATTAAGGGACTGAACCTTACTCTAAACTAATTGTAAATACTATATATAAAAAAAAGAGTGTCGAGAAATCGACACTCTTTTCTAATTATTTAATTTAACTATCTAAGCCCAAGTGTTTTAAGTAAGCGAATTGCATGTGCTTCCTTAGTGATTCCACCCTTCTTATAATAGTCCATATAATCTGAGAATGTACTAACAGCTACGAATCTTCCATTAACAGTTTGGTTAACCTGGTCAATAGAGAACATATATCCCGTATCATCTCCAAAATCATCTACGCAGTTTGCAGGGAAAGTATAGCTTCTAAGTGAGTTAGAAAGTTCAGCTGTATACTCATCTTCGTATTCATTATTTGTACTCCATTCATAATAGTAAGTATCAACGGTAGCTATCTGATACTGGTTTGAATTTGCAAGAGTCCAATCGAAAGTAACAGGTTCACCCGGTACAAAGTAACCAGGATATGTGAAAGTACTAGTTGCAGTTACAGATGTTACGTTAGCTGTATATGTATGAGATGTAAGATCTAACTCAGTAACATTAAGCTGGAAAGGATACTCTTCACCTTGTGCCATATCTACATTAACCCACCACATTGGGGTGTAAAAACCATCGTCACCCAGCATTTCTGGTGTATAAGCATCACCATTGATTGTTAAACTTATGCTTTCAACATATGGACATGGGTCTAACCAAATACTATCGTACATAGGTACTATAAAAACACTGCTGGCAAGTTTACTTTCGTCACCTGCACTTGCAACAACTGCCCAGTCAATTCCGCTAAAATCATTATCACCAGGATTGTCAGTATCGAAGTTAAATAATCCAGTACTTGTTGGATCACTGTCCTCTTCACAACCAACAACACCTAACATTGTGATTGCCAACAGCAAAATCATCATTAATTTTACTAATTTCATTATTCCTCCTATAAATTAAGAGCAATTATTGCCAATTCCGATAAAAGAGTCAAGCTTTATGATGTTAAGTAACTGTTCAGTATGCATGAAAGCTACTGTTTAGAGTATAGTATGACGGTGTTGGTAATAGTCTAAGATGTCCATTAATATGCAGTTAGGAACTAAGTGTTTGATTGGGTTGTTTACTGTAATTATCTTACGAATTTCAGTTGAAGAGATGTCAACTCCATCCACTTTGAAATAGATGATTCTATCCTGATGTTCACTTTTTATCATACTTGTAAAGTCAGAATTTGGTCTGTTGAAAATAGCAAAGGTCACATTGTCCATTAACCATGGATAGTCATGCCAGCGAGGAAGAGACTCTAAAATATCCTCACCGGCAATGAAGAAGAACTGGTCATTTGGGTATCTTTCTTGAAGTCTTATGAGAAGTCTTTTTGTATAACTTATACCATATTTAGGAGCATCAGCGTCAGAGCATTCGAACTTTGGATTGTATGAAACTGCTTTCTTTACCCAATCAAGTCTAACTTCATACGGTGGAGTGGCAGTCGTTTCCTTAAAATGGTGCAAGCCGACCGGTACAAAAAGTACTCTGTCGACTTGCAAATTTTCCAATGCCTTTTCAGCAATGTATAGATGTCCGTTGTGAATGGGGTTGAATGAACCACCTAAGATGGCAGTTTTCACATTAAAACTTTTCCTCTATTTCCCTGATTTTCTTCAGATACTTTTTAGCTTTCTTAGCTTCTTTAGTATCAGGATATCTCTGGATTACATCAGCCAGATGGGCCTTAGCAACCGGATAATTCTCCCAATGTAAGTAGATTCTACCAGCCATGAGATGAGAATTACTATCGAGTTTGTCTGTATTCCCAAGATCCATTATCTCTTCCAGATACATCAGAGAGCCACTGTAATCTACTATTTTAAAGTAGATTCTGCCATTCTCATAGGTCTTTTCAAGGAGCTTGTATTGGCATTTTTGAATATATTCAATTGCTCCAGTTCGCCTTGTATCTTGAGGGAACTTATCGAGAAAGATTCCAAATGCTCTAATCGCAGATTCAGTCTCTTCCTGTGTGTAGGGGGCTGGAAGAGAGTCTTCGAAGTCGCATACACCAATCCGGTAGTATGCATCAGCGATTTTCTCATTATCAGGAAACAGTTTAATCATCTGTTCGTATTCAAGCCTTGCATCGAGAAAGTCCTTATCCTTGAAGTAGCAATCTGCTAACTTCATTTGTGCAACAGCAGTGAGAGCAGATGATCTTTCGAAAACAACATCTTGATAGAGAATAGCTGCTTTCTTAAATTTTTTAGCAGAGAAAAGCTGGTCAGCTTTCTGCATCTTTTCATTAACAGTGAGGATAGTGTTATTCCTAGAACAACCTACCAACAGTAATAATAGTGATATTACATAAATAAGACGTTTCATTTGACTCCCGGTTAGTTTAAGTTCCAAAGTCCAAACACAAGTGAACCAATCGCTACTGTAAAGAGAATAGGTTCATACCACTTAAATCTTAAGCCTGATTTTAAATGGACTGTGTCAGCGGGAACTTCACTGTTTGTGACAAAAATCACTCGTTTATCTTTATTTGAGATACAGGTCAAGGTTACGCTTAATAACTTCTGGTTGGCCTGTCGTTGTGTTCTGTTTTTTACTATGTCTGTATCGACCACTAATTCAAAGTCAGCAACTTCTGCATCGACTGTAACAAAAACATCCCTTTCAATTAGGTATTTTTGAATAGCCACAATCGAGTGTTTATTAGTCTTTCTATCTGCAACTTTAATTAATACAGTCTTTCCCTTAATAAGCTCAAGCTCTTCATCCCCAACGAGGGTAGAGAGAGTGCTATCGGGTAGAACTGCAAACATCATAAGTGGCAGTATAAGTGAGAGTAGAATCAGAGTTATTTTCATTGCAGGCTTTTTAAGAATTGATCCACTTTGGACATCCGCTCATAATCGGGATAAAAGCGTTTGAGATCGTTAAGAGTCTTAGTTGCTTCCTGCTTTTCATCAAGTTTGATTTGACTCATAGCGACCTTGAATTTTGCATCAGGTGCCTTGAGAGATTCAGGATAGTTCCGCTCAACTTTTTCAAACTCTAAAATAGCTTTAGAGTAGTTATCGATATCATAATAGATTTCGCCTACCCAGTATTGAGCGTTTGCAGCAAGTTTATGACGAGGAAAACTTTTCAGGAAGTCATTAAACTTAACCAATGCGGCATCAAGACTGTTTGCATCATAGAGTTTCTTTGCACTACTGTACTGAAACTCGGGAGTAACTTCACTACTTTGTGTTTTGGTTTTTGTATAATTTCGTCTTGGAGAGCCCTTCTTACCGTTAAGTTTCTCCTGCAGACTTAAGATTGCTTCTGCATCAGATTCGGCAGCTTCAAGAAGAGTAGTAATTCTATTACCCTGAAATTCTATCTGGCTCTTTAAATAATTAATGTCCGTACTCAACTGTCCCATTAACGCAGAATCATCATTTGATTTAGGTTGCGAAACCTTCTGTTGATCAAACTCATCAAGTCGAGAATTGATAGAGATAAGGTCATTCTCTAAGAGATAGATCTTACTCTTAAGGTTCCGAACTTCTTGAGAATTCTTTTGTGTATAGTCACTATTCGTCGAACACCCTACAGCAAGTATGGCAACTGATAGGATTAATACCCACAGAATAACTCTTTTTGCCATTTTTACTCCCATTATTTGGAATTGGAAGGTACCGAAGTGCCTTCCGGGTTAATATTTATGCCTTCTCTATAAAGGCTTTATATGCTCTATAAGTACTATAAAGGTCAGCTTTGCTACACATTTCATAAAGTGAATGCATACCAAGAAGTGGAGTTCCGCAGTCTATAACTTCTGCTCCATCTCTTGCTAAGATATAGGCGTTAGTTCCACCACCACCAACATCTACATTCCCAAGCTCACCCATTTGCCAATGAATTTTATCATCACTGAAGATTCCAAGAACCTTAGCTGTATATTCTGCATTAGCATCATTACTGCCACCCTTACCACCGGAACCTGTGAATTTGCTTACGCTTACACCGTAACCAATCATAGGTGCATTCTGTTTCTCATGCACTGAAGGGTAGTTAGGGTTTATTCCTGCAGAAACATCAGCAGATAACATATTGGTTTTGATCAATGTCTTACGGAGGATGTAATCAGTACATTCTTCACCGTTTTGAATTAAAAGATCGCCAATAAAGTCTTTAAGGAAGATTGAGCTTGCACCGGTATTACCAACACTGCCAATCTCTTCTTTATCTGCAAAGTAGATAATTGCAGTCTTCTCAGGTGTTCCTTTTCCATCAAGGAGTGCCATAAGAGAAGTATAAGCACAGATTCTGTCATCCTGACCATAACCCATAACGAAACTTCTATCGATGCCACAGTCACGAGCTTTACCTGCTGGAACAATCTCTAGTTCCGCAGAGATAAAATCGCTTTCAGTAATATCATATTTCTCTTTGAGAATTCTTAGTGCAAACATCTTGATTGCTTTCTTTTCTTTTTTATCCGGTCCAACCATTCCACTGAAGATCATATTAAGGTTGCTGGCACTAACTGCTTCGCCCATAGTTTTAGAGTATTGCTCTTTTCTAGCAAGATGTGGGAGTAAATCAGGGATACAGAATACAGGCTCAGAAGCATCTTCACCGATACTTATTTTTACAACTGAACCATCTTTTTTAACGACAACGCCATGTAAGGCAAGAGGAGTAGAAACCCATTGGTATTTTTTAATTCCACCATAGTAATGAGTTCTCATCATTCCCATTCCTGTAGAACCATCTTCATAGAAAGGGTTTTGCTTGAGGTCAATTCTTGGGGCATCTACATGAGAACCCACAACATTTACACCATCACTAACAGGCTTTTTACCAAGTATTGCGAAAGCAACAGATTTGCCACGGAAAGTCGCAAACACTTTCTTTGATTTTTTATTGGTGAGAATCTCTTTGAATCCCTTATCTTTAAGTAATTCAATTGTTGTGTCGATAGCTTCTCTTTCAGTTTTACAGTCGTCTAAGAATTTCTTATAGCCTTCAGCAAAGTCCATTGCTGCTTTTTGCTCATTAGAACTTGCATTTTTCCAGAAATAATGGCGCTCATACATCAACTCTTTATCAGTCTCTTTCTTCTTTGCCATTCAATTCTCCTTTATTTGTGTGATTTTAAATCTTGGGAACAGTAGTGTA
>JAVCCX010000081.1 GCA_030765245.1 Candidatus Zophobacter franzmannii
CATGACAGGTAGTTGTTTTACAAAAAAAGATGCATATTTACTCTTTCGAAAGAAATTAATTGTAAAGATATCGTGAGTTGAGTAAGTTGTCAGTAACAAAATTCAAAGGGTTGATAATGAGAAAAGAAAAAGACCTTTTAGGTGAGATTGAGATTCCGCAAGACGCTTACTGGGGCGTGAATACTCAACGAGCAATAGAAAACTTCAATGTTTCGAACTCCGTGCTACCTTCTATCTTCACTAAGGCAATAGCAGAGGTGAAACTCGCTTGTGCCAGAACAAACTTCAGACTCGGGTATCTTGATGATACTAAGTTTGAAGCAATATCCTATGCCTGTGAAGAGATTCGAGAAGGGAAATACAATGACCAATTTGCTTTAGATGCCCTTCAAGGCGGAGCAGGAACATCTGCAAATATGAATGCCAACGAGGTGATTGCTAACATTGCAATAGAGTATCTCAAAGGTGAAAAGGGTGATTACACCCTCGTTCATCCTCTGCACGATGTGAACATGCACCAATCAACTAATGATGTTTATCCAACTGCATCCAGGATTGCTCTTCTCTATCTACTCAAAGAGTTAGAGCTTCAAACCGGCTATCTACAGGAAGAGTTCCAGAAAAAAGAAGCTGAGTTCCACCATGTTGTAAAACTTGGTAGAACACAGTTGCAGGATGCAGTTCCGATGACCCTCGGTCAGGAGTTTAGCGCTTATGCAGAAGCTCTTTCCCGTGATCGTTGGAGAATCTTTAAATGCAGAGAGAGAATTAAGGTTCTCAATCTTGGTGGTACGGCAATAGGAACTGGACTCGGAGCTCCAAGAGAATATATATTTAAAGCTGTTGAAGCACTGAAAGATATCACCGGACTGACCATTGCCAGAAGTGAGAACCCTATTGAGACCACTCAGAACCTTGATCCTTATGTTGAAGTTTCAGGAATGCTAAAGACTCTTGCCGTTAACCTAATGAAAATTGCAAATGATTTAAGACTGCTAGCTTCAGGACCACATGGTGGACTGGGCGAGATTACTCTTCCTGCGATGCAGTCCGGCTCTTCCATTATGCCAACTAAAGTGAATCCTGTTATCCCCGAGATGGTAGTACAGGTTGCACTTAAGGTTATGGGAAATGATAGTGTCCTCTCGAATGCTGCCGGAATGGGTAACCTTGAACTAAACCAGCTCATGCCGTTGATTAACCATGCCATCCTTGACTCTGCCTTTATCCTAAAGAATGCTGTAAAGATTTTTAGTGATAAGTGTATTTCAGGAATCACAGCAAATGCTGATGTTTGCAAAGAACATCTAATGAAAGGTTCAATCCTGGCAACAGTACTTGTACCTGTATTAGGATACAAAGAGGTCGAATCCCTAATGACAGAAGCAACCAATAAACAGATAAATATTAGAGAGCTTATTCTTGAGAGAAAGCTTCTCACAGAAGAACATCTAAACGAATTGCTTGAACCCAAGCGAATGTATAAACTCGGATTTTAAGGATTACTGAATGGCTAAAGTACCACGCGGAGAACGCCTTGTTCTCACCCTAATCGGCAAACGCAATGCAGGGAAATCCTCCCTTATCAATGCTCTTACAGGTCAAGATATCTCGATTGTTTCAACTACACCGGGAACTACTACTGACCCTGTGGCAAAATCTTACGAACTACTCCCCCTCGGTCCTGTAACCATCTATGATACAGCGGGTATCGATGATGTTGGAGATTTAGGTGAAGAGCGTGTTAAGCGAACTCGTAAGATTCTTTTCAGAACTGACATTGCCCTAATTGTGACAGAATCAACTCACTTAGATACTGATTTAGAGAAGATTATCACCGATATTCAAGCTCTCCATATCCCCTTTATTCTTGTCTTTAATAAGGCTGACATAACTCCTCTTCCCGATGAGACAGTGAAAGCGTGTCGTGAACGCAAGATTAGCTTCTCTTCAGTTTCAAGTGCTGATGGCACGGGAATCAGGATGTTGAAAGAGAAACTGATGGCTATTGCTCCACTTGAAATGAGTAAAGAACAGATTCTTGTCAGCGACCTTATTCGTCCCGGTCAGACAGTCCTACTTGTTGTTCCCATCGACCTTGCAGCTCCCAAGGGCAGACTTATATTACCCCAAGTGCAAGTATTGAGAGAGCTTCTTGATAGTGATGCTATCGGGATTATTGTGAAGGAAAGGGAGTTAGAGAAATCCCTAACAGAACTTAACCGTAAACCTGACTTGGTGATTACTGACTCTCAGGTTGTACTCAAAGTAGTTGGAGATATTGATCCAGATGTAAGGCTAACCACTTTTTCAACCCTCTTCGCTCGCTATAAAGGCAACTTCGAGACACTTATTGACGGTGCTCGTAAGATTGATGAATTAGAAGACGGAGACAAAGTACTTATAGCTGAGTCCTGCTCTCACCATGTACAACCGGATGATATTGGGAGAGTAAAGATTCCTCGCTGGATCAGACAATATACAGGCAAAGACTTGACCTTTGATGTTGCTTCCGGGCATGATTTCCCCGATGACCTCGAGAGCTATGCTCTTGTGATTCATTGCGGAGCTTGTATGACAAATCGGATGGAAGTAATGCGTAGGATTATGGAATGTGAGCGTCGTGGGGTAAAGATTACTAATTATGGAGTTGCGATTTCAAAGTTGCATGGAGTATTGGAAAGAGTAATAGCTCCCTTCTTTGGTGGATAATTAAAGACCTGCACCATAGGGAATGAAATGAAGACGTGGTTTGTGATTTTTGTGGAGTGGAAGTTAGTTAAAGCCTTGAAGAGGCTTAAGTTTAAATAGCCACATGCGACAGCGTGTGGTATGGATTATGTGATTATCTCAGCCCTGAGGGACTGAAGATACATGTCATAAAGAAACAATTCAACCCATTAGGGTTGTTTTTCTGGGGGGAATACTACCATGGGCTTACGCCACATGGCTATTCACATTCTGTCCTTAACGGACTGGAGACTACATCAAGAATACAATTTAAGCTAAGTAACAATCACGGAATATCTTAACCCTTCGGTTTCCATTTACTATAATCAGGTGAATCCAATTCTGTCAGCCCTATATGGGTTGAATTTATTCAAATAGCATCCTTTCAACCGCAATTAACTCTATCTGACAAAGTTAGTGAAAATCTTCTTCTCAGCTTCAGGTTTAGGAACAGTAGACTGGTTAAGGCTCTTCAGCAACCATGCCATGTTTTTACCCAGCATTCGCATAATCTGATTACCTTCTAAATCTTTCTCTGCATCTCCCGGCATTGTTCCATGGATAACATTCCAGTAGTTAGAAGTTGAAACAACCATTTCTGAATAGTGGATATAATTGTTAAGTTCCTGGAATGCAGGCATCCCACCGGTGCGACGTACTGCAACAACTGATGCGCCTACCTTATGTCGGAACATACTACCATTCACACCCGCAACATAGAAAGCTCGGTCCATAAATGACTTCATCGTTCCGGCAACACCTGAGAAATAAATTGGAGAGGCAAAGATAAGCCCATCAGCATCTTTCATTATCTGAAGCCATTCATTGAGCTTGTCGCCCTTTAAAACACACTTCTCATCCTGGTTTTTAGCACACATATTACACCCGGCACAACCTCTGACAATCTGATTACCAACATGAATTATCTCAGTCTCAATTCCCTCACTTTCTAATTGCTCAAAGACTACCTTGATTGCATATGCAGTATTCCCATTTGCCTTGGGGCTACCATTAATCGCTACTACTTTCATTGTTATCTCCTACTAGGTTTTAAAATCTATCTTTTCTTCTCGTCTCACTTCAACTGATAGTAATAATTAAGGCAATACAATTAAATTCTTCCAATGCAATTTTAACTTCACTATGGACAATATTGTCTACGTCTAACTAATCGCATCCATGACAAACAAAACACGCTCGGTAATCTTTATTCTACTGTCATCATTGTCATTTGCCTTGATGTCAGTATTTGTGAAACACCTGACTAGGATCCCGGTACTGGAGAAGGTATTCTTCCGCAACCTAGTGAGTCTGGTAGTAACATTCCTTATGTTTAGGAAGGCATCCGGAAGTTTTACAGGGAAAAAAGAGAACCGCAAATATTTGATACTCCGCTCTCTGCTAGGATTGACGGGAGTATTTCTCTATTTTTATGCTATCAACAATCTTTATTTAGCAGATTCTGCGATGTTAAATAAGCTTTCACCCTTTTACGTTACCCTCTTCGCCTTTTTCTTTCTGAAAGAAAAGATCTATAAACAACACATTGTTGCTCTCGTGATTGTATTCCTCTCAGCCTTAATGATTATAAAGCCCCGCTTCGATATGTCAGTTCTTCCATCCCTTGCAGGTTTCCTATCGGCAATTTGTGCCGGTGCAGCCTACACGACTGTACGTTATCTGGGAAATCAGGGCGAACAACCCAAGACCATAGTCTTCTACTTCTCCTTTATCTCTGTAATTGCCATATTCCCCGCAATGTTCTTTGTCTTTGTAAGACCAACCTTGATTGAGACTTTATCCCTCTTTGCAATTGGGCTCTTTGCTGCAGGTGGGCAATTCGGATTAACCTATGCCTACAAATACGCTAAGGCTTCTGAAGTCTCTATCTACAACTACACAAACATCGTCTTCGCTGCAATACTTGGGCTTTCCATCTGGAAGGAAATACCGGATATCTGGAGTCTTATTGGGTCTGGTATTATTATCCTGACATCTATCTTTATATTTAGATTCAATAATCGGGAGAAAAGAGATAAGTAGTGAATTATACTTTAGCATTCACTTCAGTTACAGACCACTATCACAATAAAGTTTCAACCCTGGCAATATTTTATTACTTGCTTTTCATAATGTAATAGATTAATTTGTAATATATTTGTGAATTAAAGGTGGTAGAATGGATTTTAGTAGATTACTTTTTAGTAGGAATATATGATTTCCATTATCATTCCAGTTTACAACGAACCGAATATCAACACTACTATCGAAGAAATACGCAAGCAATCTTATCTAGATTACGAATTAATCATTGTAGATGGTCAGGAAGATGGGAACACAATCAATTTGATCGATGATGACAACTGCCTTAAGCTGAATTCTAAAGCCGGACGTGCTTGTCAATTGAATGCTGGAGCAAAAAAAGCTAAGGGTGATGCGATGCTTTTTCTGCACGCGGATAGTTTCTTACCAGAAAACGGCTTGAAAATGATTGATGATATTATCAGAAGTGGTTTCAAAGTCGGAGCATTTGACCTCTGGATTGAAAGTAGGAATTTTATTTTACGGGAGTTTGTTTCCCGCATTAGTTCATTTCGGAGTAGACTGACCAGGTTTCCTTATGGAGACCAGGGGCATTTCTTCAGCAAAGAATACTTCCAAAAGATTGGAGGATATTCTGATATTCCCTTGATGGAAGATATAGAGATTATGCAACGGGTTAAACAACGGAAAGATAAGATCTTCATAATTCCACAAAAGATAATAACCTCTGCTCGCAGATGGGAAGAAGAGGGCTTACTTTTTGTGATGCTCAGGAATCCCATTTTATCCACTTTATATTATTTAGGTGTCCCGGCAGAAAAGTTGAGTAGATTTTATCCAAGAGCAAAGAATAAAAGAGAGGTATGAAAATGGATGTTTATTACAAATCAGAAGACTTGAAGAAGTTTGGCAATATTACCCGAGTTAATGAAGAATTAGGTACAGCTTACTTTGATTATTACGGCAAAGCAATGGCAGAAGGTGCTCTCAGTGAAAGGGAAAAAGCTCTGATTGCCTTGGCCGTTGCGCACGCTCTCAAATGTCCATATTGCATCGAAGCTTATACAGAAGCCTGCCTGACAAAAGGTGCTGATGAAGAACAAATGAACGAAGCTGTACATGTCGCAGCAGCAATAGCTGCGGGTGTGATTCTGGTTCACAGCACCCAGATGATGAACAAAATTGATGAGACCCTGATCTAAGAAAATGGAAACAACCAAACAATTAACAATTCTGCAGGAACATGCTCCATCCTTTGACGAGAAGATTTCCGGACCTTTGAATGCAATCAACCTGAAAACATTCCAAGTGAATATTGGTAGAAAATGCAATCAGGCCTGCCGGCATTGTCATGTGAATGGATCCCCGCAGGATGAGCGGGAAATGACGAGGGAAACGGTTGATCTTTGCCTGGATGTGATAAGAAATGTTTCTGATATTGAGACTATTGATCTAACAGGTGGTGCTCCGGAAATGAACGAGAATTTTCGTTATTTCGTGAAGGAAGCACGCAAAGCGGGAAAGCATGTAATCGACCGTTGTAATCTAACGATTCTGGAAGAACCCGGCTATGAGTATCTTTATGATTTCTTATCGGACAATCAGGTTGAGATTGTTGCTTCACTACCTCATTTTCGTTCCAGTTCCACAGATAGACAGAGAGGTGGTGGTGTTTTTGAGAAATCGATCCTTGCTCTTCAGAAACTGAACAAACTAGGTTATGGGGAATCGCTGGCTTTGAATTTGGTTTATAATCCTACAGGCTTGTATATCAGCTCTCCTCAGGAGCAGTTAGAAAGAGAATTTAAAGAAAGTTTGTATCAAAAATTCGGTATAGTCTTTAATAATTTATACTGCATAAATAACATCCCAATTAATCGCTTTCTGGAAAGCCTGATTCGGGTTGATAAACTGTCAGATTATATGGAAATTCTGGTGAATGCCTATAATCCCTGCACGATTGATAATCTTATGTGCCGTCATCAGATTTCGGTTGGCTACGATGGAAACTTATACGATTGCGACTTCAATCAGATTCTGGATATGAAACTAGCTCCGATTGGACACATCCAGGATTTCGATTATGACAAAATAATCAATCGGACTATCCAAACCGGGAATCATTGTTATGGCTGCACAGCCGGAAGCGGTTCCAGCTGAGGAGGCGAAATCTCGGAATAGTTTATTCCGACTTCCTATGAAAACCAAGATACTGATTCTCACCAAATTTCCCGAAGCAGGGAAGGTAAAATCACGGCTGGCAAAAGAGATCGGCAACCACAAAGCTGCGGAAATATACAGAACTGTTCTTTTAAATAATTGGCAGCAGGCAAAAGAAACTGATCACGGAATCAGTATCGAATTTTCACCCCCTGATTCCAAAGATAAATTTCATAAGATGTTTGGAAGTAATGCTAAACTTAATCCGCAAGTTGGGAGTGATATTGGGTGGAAAATGGCAAACGCTTTTACAAATTGCTTCCAGCAGCAATTCGATGCGGCGATCCTGATCGGGGGCGATGCACCAAATATTTCTACACAGCTTTTTAACGAAGCTTTGACTTCTCTTCAAGATCATGACATTGTTTTAGGCCCAACTCATGATGGTGGTTATTTTCTCATTGGATTTAAATGGGATAGCTTCGACACCAAATATTTCCAAAATATCAATTGGAGTACACCCAAAGTTTTTGAGCAGACTTCAGATATAATTCGTAAAAGCAATAATAAACTATATCTTATTGAAAAAAGAATCGATCTGGATACTTTTCATGATGTGAAAGAGTTCCTAAGGTCAAATAAAGAAAGATCTGGAGTTTCAGGAAAGATACTGGAGATTCTTGAATGTGAGGATTCCGATGAAGATAATAGTTTTAATACTGTTACTAATCATGCCGATCCTAGTATATGCTCAGACAGAGATCTACGATAAATGGGATGAGTTGACAGGGAAATATATAAGCCAAAGTTTTAAAGAAAATATAGAATTCAATAGTGTTGATTATGCTCAATTAAAGAACGACACAACATTTTCAGGAATTATCGAACTCCTGATGGATTTTGATATTTCACAATTACAATCCAAAAATCAGAAATTAGCCTTCTGGATAAATGTATATAACATTGCTGCTATAAAAGTGGTATCAGATGATAATATTCCAAAGAGTATCAAAGATGCAGGGAGTTTGTTCAAGCCGGTTTGGAAGAATGATGCGATCAATGTGGGTGGAATTGTTTATTCTTTGGGAGAGATAGAGCATAAAGTATTGCGTCCCATGAATGAACCTTTAATCCACTTTGGCATTGTCTGTGCTTCTCTTTCCTGCCCTGATCTTAGAAACGAAGCTTATAGACCTCAATCGGTCATTGAGCAGTTAACAGCTAACACAAAGTCATTTCTACTGAATACATCAAAAGGATTAAAGAGCGATCAATCAAGAAAAGTGGTTGAGTTATCTGCTATTTTTAAATGGTTTGAAGATGATTTTGCAATAGGTATTCCTCAATTTATTTTTGAGAACTCAGGAATTGATGTAAAAGGATACAAGATCAAATACCTCGATTACAACTGGGATTTGAACAACCTTGAGATAAAGTGAAAGAATAGAGATCGGGTTTCCAAAAACCAACACATCGCAAGTCAACTTTTTAAAAGGAATGAATTATGAAATACGATTTTCACATTATTGTTATTGGAGCTGGAAGTGCCGGTCTTACTGTTGCATCCGGTGCTAGTGGATTGGGTGCCAAAGTTGCTCTTATCGAAAACCACAAAATGGGTGGTGACTGCCTGAATTACGGTTGTGTTCCCAGCAAAGCTTTTCTAAGAACAGCACATCTGGCTAAAGACATTTCAAATTCATCTGAATTTGCCCTTGATGCAAAATTGGGAGAAGTTAATTTAAAAAAGGTGATGCAGCGTGTCAAAAGTGTTATCGCTGAGATCGAACCGCACGATTCTAAAGAACGTTTTGAAGGTTTGGGAGTGAAAGTTTTCATGGGTGAACCTGAAGTTATCGATAATCACACTGTTAAGATAAACGACCAACTAATGACAGGCAAAAAGTTAGTTTTTGCTACCGGATCAACAGCTAGAGTTCCAGCTATTCCCGGCTTGGAAAATGTAGATTATCTTACCAATCAAACTATCTTTGATTTGGAGAATTTACCTGAGCATCTGGTCATTATTGGTGGTGGTCCTATCGGGTTGGAATTGGGACAAGGCTTCCGACATCTTGGTTCCAAAGTTACCATTATTGATCAAAACGATCACCTCTTCCCAAAAGATGATCCCGAAGTGTGGGATGTAATGAAGCAGGTTTTTGCCAAAGATGGAGTAGATCTCTGTCTGGAATGCAAAGTGAAATCAATAAGTGGGAAAGAGAATCAGAAATCTGTGACTGTAGAAATGAATGGAGCAGAAAAAGTGATATCCGGAGATGCACTATTGGTATCTGCAGGACGAATTCCAAACTCAGAGCACCTGAACCTGGGGAAACTCGGTGTGGAAACAGATAAGCGCGGATTCATTATTACTAACAAGAAGATGCGGACGTCAGTCAGCAATATTTTCGCTGCCGGAGATGTAACTGGACCTTTCCAATTTACTCATATGGCTGGTTATCAAGCTGGTAAAATTGTACCAAATGCAATCCTGGGTTTTGGTGGAAAATCTTCTTATACAATGATTCCCTGGACGACTTACACCAAACCGGAAGTAGCTCATATTGGTTATACGCAACCCTGGGCAGAGCAGCTTGGGATATATCAAGAATCAATGACCTTTCCGTTAGAAGAAATTGATCGAGCCAAAGCAGACAATGACAGAGATGGATTTCTGAAACTAATTTTAGGAAAAAAAGGTAAAATAATTGGTGCAACTTTAGTGGGAGAAAAAGCAGGAGAGATGATCCCGGTAGCTTCTTTAGCAATTGCCAAAGGATTGAAAGCGTCTACTTTCGCATCGTTCATTTTTTCATATCCTACTCAAGCTGAGATTTTCCAGCGAATCAGTTTTAATTATCTAAAACGTTCATTCAAAGATTGGATGAAAGAATTGATAAAGAACATATTCTTGTAATCTGGAGGAAGATTCCGGTCCTATAAGGATTTTACTGGGTTCTTTGAAAGGATAATGTTACTTTGCTTACCAAATCGACTAAAAAACAATAGGAAAATATAATGAAACCGTTTCATAAAAAACTCTTGATCGTATTGATCTTGATCCTGGTAATCGTCGCAATTCGATTAACCGGAGTTCATAAATATCTCACCTTTGAAAACCTGCAGACACAAAAAGATATTCTGCATGCTTATGTAGACGCGAACTATCTTCTGGCTATGCTCATTTTTGTTTTGACCTACACAATCTCTGTTGCTTTTTCCATACCCGGAGCCACAATTCTCACGCTTACCGGAGGTTTGCTTTTCGGCACAATATTTGGTGCTCTCTTTGTGAATGTGGGAGCAACTGCAGGTTCTATCGGTGTCTTTCTTTTTGCCCGATATTTATTGGGCGCAAAACTTCAGGAGAAGTATTCAGAGAAATTAGCAAAATTCAATAAAGAGATTGAAGTAAATGGATATAGTTATCTACTAACTTTGCGATTTATTCCGCTCTTTCCGTTCTGGATGGTAAACCTATTTGCGGGATTAACAAAAATACCATTGCGTACCTATGTCTGGACAACAGCTCTTGGCATTTTACCGGGATCATTGGTTTACACCTATACCGGTAATCAACTGAACACGATCAATTCACTTAAGGATATTTTTTCATGG
>JAVCCX010000269.1 GCA_030765245.1 Candidatus Zophobacter franzmannii
ACCCATTCTGAAGCTCTTAAACCACTATTTGATATTAAATCTATGGAGCATGTTGCTGAGCTTTTAAATGCCGGTGATAATGATGCTCAAATCATTTTCTTCACACCGAAAGATGACATCCCAACGGCTCTCGAGACTATTAAAGAGCGTTGTCAGATGGCATTTGATGGTGTACCGAATGAGACTCGTAAATCATTCGCTGATGGAACGACTATTTTTGAAAGAGTTCTTCCGGGTGCTGATAGAATGTATCCTGATACAGACTCAGCTCCTATTCCAATTGAAGAGAAGTTTATTGAGGATATTAGAGAACAACTTCCGAAACACCTTCAGGAACAGATTGCCCTTCTCCAGGATTGGGATGCACCAGAGGATACTTACAATTATCTTCTTAGAAACAATCTTATGCAATGGATTGAGGCTATTACAGCAAAGTTTGGGGTTGAGCCTCATAGAGTTGTAACTCTCTTTGGACATCGTTTGAAGGAACTTGAGCGCAAGCATGATGGGATGATTGGTTTAGATAGTATTCTTGCAATGTTCGACTTCATCGCAGAGAACAAGCTCAACTTTGAGTATGCATACGAGTTACTAAAAGAGGTTTATCTGAACCCTAAGATGCCAATGGATGAATGAGCTACTCTTGCCGGACTTGTCATTCTTGAACCTAATAAGGTTGAAGAGACTATCTATAAGATGATTGATGAGCGCAAAGAGCTTCTTGATGAGCTTACCCAAGAGTGTGGAATAAAGTATGTAATGGGAGATATCCGTCGCAGAGTTATTGGTAACCTGCCGATGGAGATGGTTTACGAAATCGTTGTTTCAGCTTTCAAAGGTAGTGAGGAGGAATAATGGACGACAACACACAAGGTTATAAAAATCGTGCTCGTGAAATCCTCGAGAAGTATAAGGTGCGGGTGTGGGGAGATTCTGAAATCTACACAACTCGTGGCACTTTTAAAGGGATTATCTTACCCAGGTCTGAGAACGATGATGACAAACATATAGTTTTAAAGCTGATAACAGGTTATAATGTTGGGATTAATATCGATACAATAACTGATATGAAAGAGATTGGCTATAAGAAAGCAAATTACAAGATTCCTGAGAAGGAATTCCCTTACAGTGAGGGTAAGCCAAATATTAAGCTTATCGGAACCGGTGGAACTATTGCTTCGCGTCTTGACTATCGTACCGGTGCTGTGATTCCGGCATTCTCACCGGGTGAACTCTACGGTGCAGTGCCTGAGCTTGCTGATATTTGTAACCTAAAAACTGATAAACTTTTCGCTGTGTTCAGTGAGAACATGGGACCTGAGCAGTATAAGACTCTGGCAATTGCTATTGGTAAAGAGATTGAGAATGGAGTCGATGGTATCATGATTGGTCATGGAACCGACACTCTACATCATACTGCCGCAGCTCTGACCTTTATGGTTCAGAATAGCCCGGTTCCTATTGTCCTAGTTGGCTCTCAGCGATCATCAGACAGACCTTCTTCTGATGCAGCTTTGAATCTTATCCACGCAGCTACTGCAGCCGGGACATCAGACATTGCAGAGGTGATGATCTGTATGTTTGGACCTACTTCCGATGAATACGGTCTGCTCCATCGTGGAACCCGCGTGAGAAAGATGCACTCCTCTTACCGCTCTACCTTCAGAACTATTGGTGATATTCCATTAGCGATGGTTACAAGAGAGAAGATCACTCATCTTAAACAGACATATAATCATCGTCGTAGTGACCGTAATGTCACGATTAAACCTTTCTTCGAAGAGAAAGTTGGCATGATCTACTACTATCCTAATATGCAACCTGATATGATTGATTCAATGGTTGAGAATGGGTATAAAGGGATTATCATTGCCGGTACCGGACTCGGACATGTTAACAAACCACTTTATCCGGCTATTGAGCGTGCAGTAAAGGCTGGAGTCCATATCTTTATGACTGTCCAGACCATCTGGGGCTATGTCCATATGTTTGTCTATGATACAGGCCGTGACCTGATGGCTAAAGGTATTGTTCCAACTGAGAATATGCTACCTGAAGTTGCCTATATCAAACTTGGATGGGTGCTTGGTCAGACTGACGATCCAGAAGAAGTACGGCGCATGATGCTTTCTCCTGTAAATGGTGAAACTACGGAAGGTGAACCGTATAACGGTTATCTTGTTTTCCAGGGTGGAACACCTGAAATTGAGAAGTTCCTGTGCACTATCCATATGTAAACAATAAACTCAAATATATAAAAGGACGACTGTATTGGGTGTCCTTTTGCTATTCCCAGCAACTGAAGACAGTTGCGCTACGTAAAACAACTCTCCTGAGTTGTTGAGATAATTCCGCGCAAATAACGACATCAAGACGACCTACTCAGTGCATATTTAGGTATTTAGCTATAAAAACCCTGCATCTACTATCAAAGACTCACTTTTCTCTCAATCAAAAAAGAGTTTGTGTTAACACTAAAAAACAAATCCGCAGTGCGAGTGCAGTGGGGAAAATGCGGATTGGTAAGAATGGCGTAACGCGGGAAATTGTCCCGGGAAAGAGAAGATGTTTCAACCACGAAAAACACTAAAAGGCACGAAAGAAGAGAAAAAGTGTATGCACAAGAAAGAGGGGCGAAACATAAACCTTGCGGATGGTCGTTGACCTCCGCAATGGTTGAATACTTGCACCGCGAGGAGCTATTTGCGACGGTGGGGCGAGGGTTTCAAGAGTAATTGTAATAAACTGTATGAATAC
>JAVCCX010000170.1 GCA_030765245.1 Candidatus Zophobacter franzmannii
ATCAAGTTCAGCCAACCTATGAATTATCTCTTCTTCTTTCTTTGTAATTTTAGTTGGAGTAACCACATAAACAGTTACATAGAGGTCACCGACATAGCTAGAATTCACTACAGGCATACCCTGTCCACGCAGACGGAACTGCTTATTTGATTGGGAACCGTGTGGCACTTTCATCTTGATCTTTCCGCTAATTGTTGGTATCTGGAGTTCTGTACCTAGAACTGCCATAGAGAAACTAATCGGGAAGTTCATATAAAGGTCTTTTCCATCTCTATCAAAGGTATCATCCTCTTTCTCTCTGATCATCACAAGAATATCACCGGCAGGTGCACCTCTGAGTCCTGAGTTACCTTTACCACGAACACGGATATATTGTCCCTCTTCCACACCGGCAGGGATTTTGATATTGATTTCTCTAAGATGTGAAGCTCTGCCATCACCGTGACACTTCTTACACTTATTCTCAATAATCTTGCCTTCTCCCCTACAGGTTGGGCAATCGGCAACAGTCTGAACATTACCAAAGAGAGAGCGACGCATCTGGCGAACTTGTCCGGCTCCACCACACTGAGTACATGTGGCTACCTTACCATCAGCTGAGCCTGTGCCATCGCAAGTCGGGCAGGTATCTTTCACATTTATCTTTATCTTCTTCTCAACACCCTTAGCAATTTCGGCTAAGTTTAATGAGAGTTCAATTTGAAGGTCTTCACCCCTATTGTTTCTTCCTTGAGAGCGTCCACGCGCACCAAAGCTTCCACCGAAAAGGGATTCGAAGATGTCACCCATTCCGCCACCGCTGAAGAGATCAGAGAAATCTCCTGCATGGGTAAAGTTGTCCCAGCTAAAGCCACCTTGTCCGAAGGCTCCTTCTAAGCCGGCATGACCATATTGGTCATATCTCTGTTTCTTATCAGCATCACTCAAAATTTCATAAGCCTCTGATGCTTCTTTAAACTTCTCTTCTGCTGCATCGTCTCCTTGATTCTTGTCAGGATGATACTGCATTGCAAGCTTTCTATACGCCTTCTTAATAGTCGTTGCATCACTACTTTTTTCAATTCCAAGTCCTTCGTAATAATCTCTTTTAGCCATAATATCCTCTTAAAATCTATAGGTCTTATTTTGAATGAGACAAGGCGTAATCTCATTTAAGATAAGACCGGAATGTAAAATAAGGGAAACGGCTTAACACCGTTTCCCTGTTAAATGCTTTTTATTCGTCAACTACTTCGAAGTCAGCGTCAATAGGTCCTTTCGCTCCACCTTCCGGCTGAGGTTCTTCACCTTGAGGTTGCTCGCCACCAGGGTTCTGGGCTTGAGCTTCTTCCTGTTGCTGCTTATAAAGGATTTCACCAAGTTTCTGAGCTTTCTCTGCAAGAGTATTCTTTGCAGTTTCAAACTCTTCCTTAGCTTGTCCCTTCTCTAAAGTAGATTTAGCTTCTGTAAGTGCTTCTTCTATACCAGTTTTATCTTCTGGAGCAAGCTTTTCACCATGCTCTTTCATGCTCTTTTCTGTTGAGAATATCAGTGTGTCGAGTTCATTCTTAGCGTCGATAACTTCTTTTCTCTTTGTATCTTCATCAGCATGCATCTCTGCATCTTTAACCATCTTCTCGATGTCAGCGTCAGAAAGACTACCACTTCTTTCAATCTTGATAGATTGCTTTTGGTTGGTGGCTTTATCTACAGCTGATACATGAAGAATACCGTTAGCATCCATGTCGAGAGTAACTTCAATCTGTGGAACTCCGCGCTGTGCAGGTGGAATGCCTGTAAGCTGGAAGTTACCAAGAACTTTGTTATCATTCGCCATAGGTCTTTCACCTTGAAGAACTCTGATATCAACAGCAGGCTGATTATCAGCCGCAGTTGAGAAGATCTGACTCTTCTTGGTAGGCACTGTTGTATTTCTTGGAATAAGAACAGTCATAACACTACCCATTGTTTCGATACCGAGAGAAAGAGGTGTTACATCAAGAAGAAGAACATCTTTCATATTCTCGTCACCACCAAGGATAGCACCCTGGATAGCTGCACCAATCGCTACAACTTCATCAGGATTCATACTTCTGTTTGGTGTTTTGTGGAAGAACCCTTCAACAGCTTCTTGAACTGCGGGGATTCTTGTGCTTCCACCAACAAGGATAACTTCGTTAATCTCTGAAGTTGAAAGTCCGGCATCTTTCATTGCTTTCTTCACAGGCTCAAGACTATGCTCAACCAAGTCAGAGATAAGTCTGTTAAACTCAGCTCTTGAAAGGTCGATACTTAAGTGCTTAGGACCTGTAGCATCAGCAGTGATGAAAGGTAGGTTAATATTAGTAGTAGGAGTTCCTGAAAGCTCAATCTTAGCTTTCTCGGCAGCTTCTTTAAGTCTCTGCATTGCCATTGGATCGTTAGAAAGGTCAACACCTTCCTGTTCTTTGAATTTCTTCAAAATCCACTGGCTAACTCTCATATCAAAGTCATCTCCACCAAGGTGGGTATCACCGTTAGTTGAAAGAACTTCTACAACACCCTCTGAGATGTCGAGGATAGAGATATCAAATGTACCTCCACCAAGATCATAAACAGCAACTTTCTGTTCTTTAGTATTTTCCATACCATAAGCAAGTGCAGCAGCAGTAGGCTCGTTGATGATTCTTTTCACATCAAGACCTGCAATCTTACCTGCATCTTTAGTTGCCTGTCTCTGAGCATCGTTGAAATATGCAGGAACTGTTACAACAGCTTCTGTGATTGTTTCACCAAGATAGGTCTCTGCGGTTTCTTTCATCTTGATAAGAATCATTGCTGAAATCTCTTGAGGTGTGTAATCTTTATTATCAACATCCACATGTACAGCAGCCTGATTACGAACGCCAGATATAACTTTATAAGGAACCTGTTTAATCTCATTGCTAACTTCATTGAAATTTCTACCCATGAAGCGTTTGATTGAGTACACAGTATTCTTTGAATTTGTCACAGCCTGTCTTTTCGCAAGCTGTCCGATTAATCTTTCGCCTTCCTTGGCAAAGCCAACTACGGAAGGAGTTGTACGTGTACCTTCTGCATTTGCAATAACAACGGCCTTTCCACCCTCAACAACTGCTACGCATGAATTTGTAGTACCAAGGTCTATTCCGATGATTTTTCCCATCTTAATCCTCCGTTTCCTTTATCTCTATTTCTATATTTTCTTTATTTTCCGCTGGCATCTCTGGTTTCACACCATTAGATACTGCCACTCTTGCGGGACGAATTATCTTTCCGTTGAGTCTATAACCGTTCTGAATCACCGCTGTGATAATATTCTCATCCATGTCAGACGGAATATGAGCCAAAGCTTCATGTTCTGTAGGATTAAACTCCTCATTAAGCGAGTTAATCTTCTTTACTCCCTCTCTATCGAGGATAGAAACGAGCTGTTGTTCAATCTGTTTAACTCCCTTGATAAAGGGCTGTTCTACTTCCTCTTTTGAAGCTTGTGACCAGGCACGCTCAAAGTTATCTACGACATCACAGATTGTGAGTACAATCCCTTCAGAGGCAGTCTTAATCCAGTCACTCTTCTCTTTGAGAGAGCGTCTTCTGAAGTTATCAAACTCAGCCATATTTCTAAGATAGCGATCCTGCCAGAGTTTCACTTCACCTTCAAGCTCAGCAATCCTCTCTTCCGGAGTAGGCGGGGTCTTTTCAACTACCTCAGTCTCTTCAACTTTTTCTTCAGTTGCGTTCTTCTCAAGCTCTTTAGCTTCTTCAGCTGCAACTTTCTTGTCTTTTTTCTTACTCATCTATAATTTCTCCACTATTTATTTACTGAAATAAGCCCTTGCTTGGTTGTTTGGGTAATCGTCTTCGCAAAGTCCCTTATCATTGTGATATTCTTTCTAAAGTTATTTCTCACAGGACAAACAAGACCCAGATAACCGGGGATATCGAATACTTCATACTTAGCATAAATCACTGCAAAGTCATACCACGAACCATCACCAAAGTCTTCACCCATCAGGATGTTATAATCATCACCATTATCGTGGTTCCGCATCATATTGATAAGTAAATCCTGTCTCTGAACCAGGGTCATGAAATTCATTATATTCTTCTTATCATCAAACTCAGGTTGCTCTAAGAATGAAAGCTTACCATCGAACTGAATATAGAAATCTGAGATAGAAGTAAACGCCTTGTGTAGCTCCAGTAGGAACTGCTCAAGCAGGAAATTTGACTTCTTCACCAATTCGCTCATTTCATTCAGATAACGATGTGCAATATCAAAGATTCTTTCACCTAAGAGATCTTCTCGAACATAAGAGACCATCGTCTTC
>JAVCCX010000323.1 GCA_030765245.1 Candidatus Zophobacter franzmannii
AACTAATCTTAGGTGGAGTAGAAATTACACACACTTTAGGACTCGATGGTCATTCTGATGCTGATGTACTCATTCATGCAGTAATCGATGCAATACTGGGAGCTTTGTCTCTCGGTGATATAGGGTCGCATTTCCCTGATACTGATTCAAAGTTCAAAGATATGGACAGCAGGATTCTTCTTCGTAAATCATACGAGATTATGAAAGACGCAGGTTTCTCAATCGGCAACCTTGACTCCACAATCTGTGCACAGAGACCAAAGTTGAGATCATTTATTGCAAAGATGCAAGAGAATATTGCTTCAGATCTCCAAACCTCAATTCAAAATATCTCCGTAAAAGCAACAACCGAAGAGGGTCTTGGGTTTACCGGTACAGAGCAAGGTATAAGTGCTACAGCTGTAGTTTTAATAATAAAGGACTAACGGTAGAGATTTATTGACATTTGAAGCACTTACACAGTGCAAATTTATAGAGTTACCAGACTCCCCATGCAACTTCCAATCAATATAAGACTTTCCTCGTCCAAGCTAATTCTTCAATAAAATCAAATCAACAGTGCGTTTTATGCGGAGTTTCATGCTTTTTCACTCTTTTTTCTTTCCCTGAGCTCCCGGTTCAACAACCCAGTGCACACCCACTGGATCAGCGTGCAGATTCTATAAAGTTACCGCTCTTAAGCCATAAAAAAGTATAACAAATGTATTTAGAGGTTAAGCCTGCTGAAAATAACCGTAGGCTTTTCTTTTGTTAGGCTTGACAACTACCGTAACCAAGTTAAACCTTGGTGTTATACAAAAGAGTACTATATTATTCTTAAAAAGAAATGATGGGAGTGACCGATGAGATATTTCCTGATAGTATTAATCCTTTTAGGAGTTATGATGAGTTTATCAGCAGAATCAATATATGATTTTACAATGAAGAATATAGATGGGGAAGATGTGAAGTTAGACGCGTATGAAGGCAAGCTTGTAATGATAGTTAATACTGCCTCAAAGTGTGGTTTTACAGGACAATTTGAAGGGCTTCAAAAGCTTTACCAAGAGTATGAAGAAAAGGGTTTGGTAATACTTGGTTTCCCTGCGAATAACTTTATGAAACAGGAACCTGGCAATAGCGAAGAGATAAAGAACTTCTGTACTTTGAATTATGGCGTAACCTTTCCTATGTTTGAAAAGATTTCAGTGAAGGGGAAGAAAATCCATCCTCTCTATGAATATCTTACCAGTAAAGAGACAAATCCTGAGTTTGCTGGAAAGATAAGCTGGAACTTCAATAAGTTTCTAGTTAGTAAAGACGGAGTTATTATCAATAGATTTAAAACAGCGACAACCCCTAATGATGAGAAAGTAGTTAATGCAATTGAGAAGGCTTTAGAATAGTGGGTAGATATCCTCGAAATTCAGATGGGGAGTGTCTATCGGTTGTTAAGAATATATATAATATGGGATATGATACCCAGGGAATAGTAATAATTCACATAAATGGTAGGTATAGATGAAAATTAAATACTTAGACGGTAAGCGGTTCCATGCCGGACTCTTGGCAGGTGGAAGAGCAGTTATAAGAAGTAAAAACTATTTAAATAAGATTAATGTGTTTCCTGTTGCTGATGCAGATACAGGGACAAATTTAGCGATGACTATGCAGGCAATTTTAGATAAGAGTAAGATAGGTAGGACTCTTCATGAGACATTAAGCTCTGTTTCTGATTCCGCACTTTCCGGAGCCAGAGGTAATTCGGGGATTATATTTGCTCAATACTTGCATAGCTTAAGTAATGAATTGCCTAAGAAAGGTGTAATCTCAGTTAAAAAGTTTGCAGAAGGTGCTCAAAATGCTGTTAAACACCTCTATGATTCATTGATGAATCCTGTAGAGGGAACTATGCTTACAGTGATAAGAGAATGGGCAGAGAGTATTGAGGAACAAAGCCATAAGACTACAGATTTCATGCATCTGCTTACAGATTCATTGAACGTTGCTAGGAAATCACTCCAAGAAACCCCCAAGAAGCTAAAGGTTCTCGCTGATGCAGGTGTTGTTGACGCTGGAGCAAGTGGATTCGTAGATTTCCTGGAAGGGATCGTTGAATTTATTCACAAGGGCTCTCTCAAAGGTCATGCAGAAGTTGTTATTGATGAAGGATTGAGTGATATTAACGAATATCATACTGAAGATCCTAGTGAATTCAGATTTTGCAATGAGACAATGATAGCTGATTGTAAATATCCCTTGAATGAATTGAAGAAAAAGATTAGTCATTTTGGAGATAGCCTAATCGTAGCCGGTGATCAGAAGAAGATACATCTACATATCCATACAAATGACCCCGAAGGGCTTTTTGAAGTACTTCATGAAGTAGGGAGCCTCAGTGGAATCAAAGTAGATGACATGCATAGACAATACGAGATTGCTCATGAGAGAAGATATCCAATAGGTATTATAACGGAATCTGCATGCGATCTACCAGATGATATCCTTGATAAGTATCAGATTAGCCAATTACCATTAGGAATCAATTTCGGAGATGTACAATATTTGGATAAACAAACTATCCAGGCTGATAAATTCTATCATAAACTAAAAGCTACAGCCATCCATCCTAATTCTGCACAACCAAATTTCGCATTAACCAAGACTCTCATGGAGTTTGTAAGCCGACATTATGACGATGTTATTTCAGTGAACATCTCAGACCATCTTAGTGGAGCATATCATACATTCAGTACTGCTGCAAAGACTATCCCAAAAGCAAACATACATCTTATAAATACAAAGCAAATTTCCGGTTCTCAAGGGCTGATTGCTTTAAGAGTAGCAGAGTCAATTGAGTCAGGTATGAGTGTTGAACAGATTATTGAAAAGAGCAGTAAATGGATAAAGAATACAGTCTTATATACAGATGTACCAACACTGAAATATATGATTAGAAGTGGAAGAGTTAAGAAATTCCAGGGAGCAATTGGTACACTGCTGAATTTAAAACCCCTTGTTACTCTTGATGATCGTGGTAAATCAATTCTGAATGGTAAGAGTTTCACGAGAGCAGGTAATATGAACAGAACGGCAAAGATGGTAAAAACCAAACTTAAAACTCAGAAACTCTGGAAATACTGTATAGTCCATGCTGATAATCTAAAGAGAGCACATCAATATGAAGAGATACTAACTACATTAACTGGTCAGCGTCCTGCTTATATTATGCCAATATCTCCAGTGGTAGGCGTGCATTCCGGTAATGGGACCGTTGGAGTTGGAGTTATGTACGATTAACTACTTAGGTTTAATCATTTCAACAGTTGTAAAATCATCTTCATGAATGCTATTTTAAACTAGCAATAACATTTAGAAGAGATGACATTATATATACAGTTTGGGGTATTCGATCCAATGATAAATTAGCATAGCTAAATCTGCCTATGTAAACTGATATTGACTTGGCAATTACGACACATAAGTAAAATGCTTGCAAAGTAAAAAAATGAAGTTGGGTAACATATATGAAGAGAATTGGGATATTAGTATTGCTAATACTGATAATATCAACAGTTTATTCTGTAGATAATATATATTTTGATGCTGACAGAGCGTCCAACTACCTTGGTATCCCTTCTCCTTATACTTCAGAAGTCAATAACGAAATTGTTCATCCCGATGTTATTTATGAGCCTGAAGGTTGGAACGGGTATAAGTATTGGATGGTGTTTACACCTTTTCCAAATTCCGAACCTCAGTATGAAAATCCCTGCATAGTTGTTTCGCAGGATGGTCTTACTTGGAGCGTTCCAACAGGATTGACGAATCCTGTTGTTGCAGTTGACCTTATCCCAGCTAATTATGATTATCAATATTACTCAGACCCGGATTTTATCCTTTCTTCCGATAAAGCAACAATGTACTTATCCTGGAGATATAAACATGGTTGGGTTGATGAAGAGCTTTTGGTAATAACTTCAACAGATGGTATTAACTGGTCCACTGAAACACTTGTCCTTAGTACTAATGAAAATTTTGAGAAGTTGATTTCACCCGCCATCATTTACAATGATGCTCAATATGAATTATTTACCGTAAATTCTACAGTATCTCCAAGAAAATATTACAGACGAACTGCGGGGACACCTCTTGGCCCTTGGGTAAATCGGACAGAGTTAAATTTTGCCCTTTATAATGGGGAATCATGGATACTTTCCGATCAAGTAGCAGGTGCTTCCATGGTCTGGCATTGGAATATGATCTATGAGGAAGGCGAGTACTGGATGATAGGAGCCGTTGGACCTGCTACCACAAGTAGTGGAGGATCTCTTTGGATAGCAAAATCGACTGATGGGTTGAACTGGGTATTTGATAACAATCCACTGTTTGATATTGGTACATC
>JAVCCX010000009.1 GCA_030765245.1 Candidatus Zophobacter franzmannii
ACTAAATATATTATCGGTAATTTAGTTGTCAAATCTATTATTACGAGAGGGAGTATTGAAGTATTATAAGCAAACCTACGATTGGGAAGTGAGGTGCTAATGAAAAAAGCCCCACATCACTGCAGGGCTTAAATCTATCGAAATATAGGTCTTATTTAACCATTATCATCTTACGAGTTTCAGAGATACTACCACTATTCAAACGATAGTAGTAAACACCTGATGGGGAAGAGTTACCATTGAGGTCATTACCATTCCAGATAACTGATCCGCTATTATTAACAACAGTAAGATTGCTGAACTGCTGAACAAGTCCACCCTTAATGTTGAAGATTTCAATCTTAGCATCAGTCGCATTCGCAGGTGTGAGGTTGAAGCTGATTGTAGTAGTAGGGTTGAAAGGGTTTGGATAGTTAGAAACTAATCCGAAGTCAGATACATCCTGTACATTATCATCATTACTAACTGCATCTGCAGTCTTGAATGTGAATGGTAGCACTAAAGGTTCAGCTAAGTCATCAGATGTAATAACATACTCAAAATGAAAGTAATCTGTAGTGTTGTAGATAGCCTGAAAATCAAGGTCTATTGTTGCACCTGCAGGGAAAATGAATTCCCATGCCGGAGCAGAATATGAGTGACACCCGTCCGGAACTCCATCTAAACCTTCATTACACCAGGTAGCCATCCAACCAGTAGGTAAATCTGTTGGTACTAAGTCAATAAAGTAAGTTCCTTCAGCACCATTATTAGTAACATGGAAAAATGGAGATGTCCAATTTTCTGTTACACCATGAGCCTCAGGACCTACAAGGGTAGTTTCAAAGGGAATATCCACTGTCAGATCTGCAACAAGCAGTGACATAACTGCAACGAATAAAAGTAATATTAGTGATTTTTTCATTATAATCTCCTCTTAAAATCTAGTTGATAATTCAAGCCTGATTCCATCAAAAGGCTTTACGGTTTTACAAACGCCATTACGGCAAACTTTGCCACCCTTCTCGCTACCACCAAAGAGAACTACATCTGTGTTTTCATAGATGTTTGTTCTGAATTCAGCGTTAACAAAGAAACGACTGTCAGCAATCTCTCCAATCTCTTCAACATTGGTTTCTGCAATGATTGAGAATGAGTGTTTATCATAGCTTATATCAGCTTGAAGAAGTGGTTCCCAATGGTTCTTTTCAACACCCTGGGCTTCCTTCTCAATGCGTTGATATTCAGCTTTAATATGGAAACCAAGAGTCTCTGTAGGGATGTCGAAGACAAGGGTTGGAGTAATCTCTCTATTCCATAAGATAGACGCCTCGTTAACCTTCTCCCAATATCCACATTCAGCTGTTACTTCCATTTCACCAAACATCTTGCCAATAGAACCGAAGAAGTCATTCATCTCTCTGTCTTTATCGGTGTCCCAAGCTTCTGCATAACTAACAAAGAAGTTGTAGCCTTCCGGTGTCCAACTGAATTCACCCATAAAACCCTCTTCATCAGCACCGTTAGAACGGTCATCTGAAAGAGCTTCTTCATGGTAATTCGCAGTCGGTACATCATTAAGGTCATAATTCATATCTTTGAAGTTTTTATATACACCGGTGATGGTGAAATCATAGAAATAGGTGTTGAGGTTAGCATAGTAGCCATCTCCGTCTATGTTTGATTCCATGATAGTATTACGAGCATACTCACCATAAAAGTCGAGGAAATCCCACTCCTGAACAAATCTAAAGCCATAAAGCTGTGAGAGGTTGTAAGTAGAACTTGTATCGAGTTTCTGGTTCTCAAAATAAGTAGCACCGATAGTTGTATGAGGGATGACACTTGATTCTATATCCATTAAATAAGCAAGTTCATGCTTATCATCATATGTGTCATGCTCCATTGCACCATAGAGAGCCTTTGCTCTAAAGTAATCTGTATCAGCTTTAATCAAAATAGCATCTAGTCTGGTATCTACATCTACATCATCATCCCGATATGAGCGGAAGAGAAGACCTGAGCCGATAGATTCTTCAGTAGTACCTGCATGAAGGAGAAGATTATCACCTTCATAAGTAAGGTAACGCTCGTCCCACTCAACTTCAACATCTCGAGGAGCTAACTCTTCAAGAGGTTGATCATTTACATAACGAGGTAATTCAGCGATGAACTTCATACCAAAGACAAGCTTCTTATAGTTTGCAACCAAAGACAATTCATCATAGAAATATGTTTTCAATGAGTCATCAGCAGCCTTATAGATGAACTCAAGCTCATTAGTTCCACTAAGCTCAAAATCATCAGCTATCAGCATACTCATTGCAACGAGTAAAAGTAGTATAGTTAAGAGTTTTTTCATTAACAACCCCTACTCTGCAGGAGCTTCTTCGGTTGGCGCTTGAATTGGTTCTTCAATTACAGCTTCAATACCAAGTAGCTTCTGAATTTCTGCTTCCAGAACCTTCTCTGCACCGGGTTTACCTGAATTGAAATCAAATACAACCATACCATCTTTATTAACGATGAAGGTATGTGGAATAGCGTTAACACCCATCTTCTTGGAGATGCTTTGGTCTGTATCGAAGAGAGTTAAGAATTTATACTTATTCTTCTTAACAATAGCTTTCGCTGCCATCTTCTTGCGTGGTTTATCAATAGAGATAGCCACGACTCTGATGTCCTTGTACTTCTTATCGAGTTCATCAAGATGGGGAAGAGCCTTTTTACAAGGAGCACACCAGCTTGCCCAGAAGTCTATTACAAGTGGACCATCTTTGAGTAGTTTTTTCAAAGTAACGCTTTTACCCTTGAGATCATCTAATTTAAAATTAGTGAACTTCTTTTCAGCAAATAGGGAACCTGTTAGTAACAGGATTAAGGCAATTATAATAGTTATTTTCAGTTTCAATATTATCTCCTTATTTATTTATGAAGCTTGAAGCTACACCATAAATCTTTGCAGTTTCAGCACTATGAGGTTCAGGCATTGTCTGAACGAAAGCAATCACTTTTGTATCGAGTGGTAAGTCAATTGAAGTTGTATATTCAACAGAAAACACACCTGTAAAATC
>JAVCCX010000060.1 GCA_030765245.1 Candidatus Zophobacter franzmannii
GAAGCAGAAGTTTATCACAACATATATAAAGTACTCCGTGCAGGATATAAACCAGTAATAGCCCATCCTGAAAGATATCAATTTATTCTAAAGAGTACTAAAGCTGCTAAAGAACTATTAAAAAATGATGTTTATTTCCAAATTAATAGTGGCAGTCTTCTTGGTTTCTATGGAAACAAAGTAAAAGGGAAAGCTTGGAATCTTTTAGCTAACGGTTTTGCCCATTTTGTTGCATCGGATACTCATTGTAAAGAGACAAGTTATAATTTAAAAGAGGCTTACGATAAAGTTGTTACACACATCGACAAAACAACTGCTGATTTACTGTTTAATATCTTTCCAAAGGCTCTTATGAACAATGGCCACATCCCAATAAGATATGTTGAAGTGAAGTCTCATTCAAACTCACGAAAGAAAAGCTTGTTCAGGTGGATATAATTAATGAAAATACTCCTAACTGGAGCTACAGGGTTTGTCGGAAGGAACGTTCTTAAAAAAATCACACAGGATACAAATGAAGTAACTTGTTTAGTCCGACCCTGCACAGAGAATAAACGCCTCACACTCCTCGATAAAACACAAATAGTAAAAATCAATTTAACTGACACCGCATTGCTTAGAGACTTTCTAGAAGATAATGCATTCGATGTCATACTACATATCGGTGCACTAAGAGGTGGTCGTAGTTATAGCAAGAAGGTATTCTTTAATGCCAATGTATTAGCAACTGAATTGTTGGCTGAAAATGCATTGAAGAATAATAGTAAGTTCGTATTTTGCTCCTCGGTGGGTGTATTCGGAGCTATACCGCTTGAACTGCCAGCCAATGATCATACAATAAGACAGAACGACACATACTACCACGAAACTAAGATTGAAGCTGAAAAGATTATTCTGAACATGGTTCTAAAGGGTCTAAATGCAGTTATCATTAGACCTGCCATTACATACGGACCTGGTGATTATGGGTTCCCTCATACTTTGGTTAAACTTATCGACAAGAAGTTATTGATTCTACCGAAAAGCAGACATAAAATTCATCTGACTGATATTGAACTACTCGTAGATGCCTTTGTGAATGTTATGAATAATGAACATGCACCGGGTAGTGCCTATATTGTGGCAGACAATGCACCAGTTTACATAGATGAGTTAGCTAATTTTATCAGTCAGAAGCTCCATAACCGCGATTACGCTGAGAAACATAAGGTCAGTGATAGTTTATTCCATCTTGGAGAGATTATCGCGACTACCTTGCGAAATGATCTTTGGCAGAGTCGTTTTCAATTGCTCTCATATAGTTGGTATTATGATGTGAAGGATAGTTATACAAAGTTGAAACTACCCACCATTAAAACGATACCCACTTTCAACAAAGTTATATACTGGTACAAGAACAAATAATGGCTATACCAATACTACATTTCTGGGAAACATATTTCGACAATCCGGATGAAGGCTTAGGCTCATCATACGAAAGAATCATTTTGAATAATAAATTGATTGAGATAATCAAGAAATATGATGTAAACACATTACTCGAAGCACCTTCCTTTGGATTCACCGGAACAAGTGGAATCAATTCTATGGAAGCAGCCAGACAAGGTTGTGAAGTTCGTATCCTTGATAATGATGAACGCCGTGTAGCTTTGATAGACAACCTGTGGCAGCGTTGTGGAATCACGAGTAAGGTCGATTATACTGATGACTTTGATAAACTAAATTATGACAATAAAGCTTTTGAGATGAGCTGGAACTTCTCAGCATTATGGTTTGTGAACGATCTTAATAGCTTTCTATCAGAATTAGTGCGCGTTAGTTCAAAGGCTATCCTTTTAACAGTTCCTAATAGATCGGGTTTGGGCTATCTTAGCCAAAAGATGGGTGGTAAGGATGACTTGAAAAGATTGTTAAATGAAGAGAACATTATACCGGAAACCATTATAAAAACAATGTTAGGACTTAAATGGAGACTTGTTGACCGTGATTACATTGATTGTCCACCTTGGCCGGACATTGGCATGTCTAAAGAGAAGTTCTTAGGTAAATTTGGCTTAGGATTCCTTGTTCCTAAGCAGGTAGTAGTTAAGCCCCCAATGACAATTTTAGATTATTATACAGATAAAGATCCGGATTTCGCAGATAGAATGATGAAGCTCTCTAAACTTGAGCAATATGCTCCAAAAGTATTTAAGAAATACTGGGCTCATCATTACTATATGCTCTTTGAACCAATGCAATGAGAAAGACTTATATTTCAGCATTTATAGGGCTACTAGTCGGCATTGGGCTTATCTTTGTCTGGCTTCAATTTGTAGACTTTTCTGAGGTTACAAGTCTCTTTTCAACAGTAACTTGGAAATATGTCATTTATTCAGGTATATTCTACCTACTCGCTTATTTCATCAGATCACTTCGCTGGAATTTACTTCTAAGAATCAGACATAAAGTAAGTATTGTCTCTACTTATATGTATTGCCTTGCAGGTAATCTCATTAATTATCTAATTCCGATTAGAGCGGGAGAAGTGGCAAAACCATTCTTACTAAAGAAAAGAGAAGGAATTGCAGTTACAGAGAGTTTCCCATCAGTTATCATTGATAAGTTCTTTGATACTATCGGAATCTTCGTAGTCTTAGTGCTAATCCCATTCCTTTCTATTGAACTATCAAAAGCACTTGTGATTCTCTTAGTAATTTTGATTGCACTATTTGCATTGGGTTTATTGACACTAGTACTCCTATCTTTGAAACCCAACGAGATGACAAAGTTCCTTTACAAGGTGATGTTTTTTATCCCAAGTAAATTTAAAGATAAGGTTATGGCCAGTCTTGGTAGATTTGTCGAGGGTATGACAGTCCTAGCAGATAACAAACTTAGTATAATACCACTCATACTTTTAACTTTAGTAGGTGTATTATGTGATGCTGTTTATTTTTACTTGATATTTTTAGCATTTGGAATCAATATTGGTTTCACAATGGTATTGTTTGGATATACATTGATTAATTTATCCTATGCATTACCACAAACACCTGCTCAGATTGGCACAAATGAGTGGATGATGTCTTTAATTTTTTATGCCGGGTTTGGAATATTGGATATGAATGTAGCAGCTGCAATAATGGCATTTGCTCATATATATACTGCAATAATTCTGATTACTTCAGGATCAATTGCACTTGGTTACACAGGGAATGGGTTATTGGAAATTTTTAAGAGAAGGAGATAAGGCTAAATGGAAAATCTTGAGGTTTTAAAATCATTAAATGATGCAGTTACTGCAATAAAAAACGAAATTAGAAAGGTCATTGTTGGTCAGGACACGGTAATAAGTGAAATTCTCATTGCCCTATTTGCTGAC
>JAVCCX010000436.1 GCA_030765245.1 Candidatus Zophobacter franzmannii
AGGTGGCACCACACAATCTGCATCTGTTGTAAGAATTATCTCGCCAGTTGTTTGAGCAATTGCTCTAGTTAAAGCATTCTTCTTGGGAGATATAACCTCTAATCTGTCTTTCACTTCTAAAAGTTTTATGAATGGGTATTTATCTGCAAAGCTTCTTATGATATCTCTTGAGTTATCAGTAGAATCATCATCTGCAATCAATACCTCAAATAGTTTGTTTGAATATGTTTGGTTTACTAAGGCTGTGAGCAGTTTCCTCAGATTCTCAGATTCATTTCTTGCAGCTATACATACAGAGACTGTCTTTTTCTCATAACTGCACTTAATTTTGTATCTCAATATCCCGATTATAAACATCATAGACAAGAAGATATAGCCCAATGAGCATATGATTTCGATTCCAATAATTATATTTGTGATCATTAACGATACCGACTAACTGGTTTCTCTACTAACACACAGATAGAATCTGCCGACATCTCATACTGTGTTGGGTAGAAATTATACATTGAACTATCGAGGAAGACCTTCGGCTCTGTTCCATCGATAAATATCTCATCTATTGCATTTTCTTCATTAAAAGCCAAGAACCCTGTCACAGGATTTATAGGTACTTTCACTATATTTTCAGGTGCTACAAAACGATATCGAGCATCATGTGATTTAGGTTTCATTCCGTGGTTTTGATTGATAATAGTTTTAAGCATTATCTTCGACCATGGAGGAGCACAAACAACACCACCGGACATTCTGTTTCCCATACTGACATTGCTGTCAAAACCAATCCAGATTCCTGTTATAAGTTTTTTGTTAAACCCTATAAACCAGGCATCTTTATAATTGTCCGTCGTGCCTGTTTTACCCGCAACAGGGAAGCTCATTCCGTTCTGCTTTGCCATCCAACCTGACCCCTCGTTCACAACACTCTCAAGCATACTTGTCATCACATATGCAACTTCAGGATTACAAACATCATTCTTTTCAACCTGCATCTCTTCCAATATCTTTCCATCTCTATCTTCAACTCTTAATATGAATTTAGGCTTCACTCTCCAACCGTTGTTAGGGAATGTTGAATAAGATGCAATCAGATTAATCGGCTTTACTTCGGTAGTTCCAAGAGCACTGGACATATTTGCATGTTTACCAGTGGTTAGTCCAAATCGTAGGGCCATCTGTGAGAAGTTAGATGCACCAATGTCATACAAAGCCTTAACAGCCCATATATTATGAGAATTCGCAAGTGCCTTTCTCATAGTGCAGTAGCCGTAGTATCTATTTCTTCTATAATTGTGCGGACGCCATTCCTGACCTGACATTAACTTTATCATGGTCGGATTATCCTGGATAATCGTAGCAGGAGTATACCCTTTTTCTAAAGCGGCTGTATATAAAACTGGTTTAATGGCGGAGCCTGGAGATCTTCGAGCTAATACCATCCGATTAAACTTACTATGATTATGGTTACGCCCACCAAGCATTGCCAGTACCTCACCGGTCTCAGCTTCCATTGTGACAAGCCCACCTTGTAGGTAAGGTGTCTTAATATCATTATCAGTCGGTGAGAAATCAGCATATTTATGAGTGTAGTTACGGTTATTTTCATATTTAGTCAGATACTCATTCATAACAGAATCAGCATACTGAGTCAGGTCATAGTCGATAGTTGTATAGATCTTCAAGCCACCCTCAAAAAGGGTTTGAGTTCCATACTTTCTTTCGAGCTTCAATCTAATATTCTCTAAGAAATAGTCAGCTGGGTCATTCTTAACAGGAGTCCGTTCCTGGATCAAAGGTGCTGACTTAGCCCATTCATACTGCTCTTGAGATATCTTACTCTCTTCCATCATCCTTCTAAGGACAACATTTCTTCTTTTTATGGCCCTTTCAGGGTGTCTGATAGGGTTTAGATAATTGGGAATCTGTAATATGCCTGCTAAGGTTGCAGCTTCTGGAAGTGATAACTCACTAGCATGTTTTTTAAAGTAATAAACTGCTGCAGTTTCAACACCGTATACTCCTCCTCCGAAGTAAACTTTGTTAAAATACATCTCTAAAATCTCACTCTTTGAAAAGTTCCTTTCAATCACTAAGGCGAGCATGGCTTCCTTGATTTTACGGGTTAACTTCTTATTCTGAGTTAGGAAAAGTGCTCGGGCTAACTGCTGAGTAATGGTGGATGCACCTTGTGAAAAGCGTCCTCCACGGCTAACATTAACCAAGAAAGCTCTAGAAGTACCCTTTAGGTCAATGCCAAAATGCGTATAAAAGTTCTTATCTTCAGTTGCTATTAGTGCGTCTATCAGATATGGTGGAAGCTCTTGATAGAACGCCATGGTTCTCTTTTCGAAAGCAAACATATGGATTAAACGATTGTATCTATCATATACCTCGGAACCTTGAGCCATATGGTAATTTCTCATCTCTGTAACAGGAGGCATTTCATCAGAATAGTACCATGGAATGCCTAGCACAATACCACCAAAGAACATTACCACAGCAAGTTCTATCAACAGATATTTTTAAAGTAACTACGAAACTCGTCCATCATTAGCCCCAAATGAAATTCTTTCTCGTATCTTCAGTGTTATTATTCCGGTTACTATCCCTGATACCAACCCTATAATTAGCAATAACGGAATAAACTTAAAAACTGTATCTGATTGGATCAAAACCAATCGTAAAACTACTAACTGCATCAAATTATGGACAATTGCCCCGCCAACACTGATCCCAACAAGACTCAATCCTAACTTACTTTTGAGCAATAACCACATTACAATGACAGAAACAATGCTTCCGCCTAAAGATATCAGTGAAACCGGACTAATCAAGGTCCCTATAAAAAAACCACCAACTAATACTTTTAAGATTGTAACCATAAAAGCCAATAGCGGAAAACCATCTGCCAAAAGAAATAGAATCGTAATGTTTGCCAACCCGAGACGAACGAATGGCAACGGCTTTGGAATCAAAGCTTCAAAGATATATACAGTCACTGCAAATGCTGTAAAAAAGGAGAGATATAAAATCCGATTCGTTTTATCTATTTTGTATTCTTTTGACATATTTCCTGTTTCACTTAGTTTAATTTAAAAAATTATATCTGATATGGAAAGTCAAGAGTTATATTAGCTATTAACTATCTCAAAGAAATTCGCCCTAAGTTATCACTTCTCTTGAATAATCAAATACAAAAGGATTGAGACCCAAATATTCAAATCTTCAGTGCGTTGATGCACTGGGAGCAATGGGTGCATTAAAAGACCTCAAAAGTCCCAGAACTCTGCATAAAACGCACTGTAGATTGAGAATATTTACACATTTATTAGATAATATAGATAATGTCGAAATTGACTCACTTTCCATTATTATTGATATTATTTAGCTAACTCACACTAATTGCACTGTGTAAGTGAACAATGTGTCGTATTCTTGTTAAAAACATCCTAGATTTATAGTTAGAAATGAATACCATCATTAAAGCTGATAATTAGAAATCCTTTAAGCAATTATTATGTATTCAGTTGCACTATCTCATAGCAAAAGAAAAAAAAGATTGCCAAAAAAGAATTTAAAGTAATAAATGGTAATTAAAAGTAGAGGAAACTATCTGTAGGATTTAAATAGTTTCGGAACGCTTCTTGCATGAATTATGAGTAAGTGATAAAGAAAAGGAGATAAAGATGTCTTTGAGTAAAAAAATTCTCGTTCTTGTTTTAATTGCAATAGCTGCTAGTATGTTTGCAATTTCAGTTAGTAACGAAGGCGTCAACATCTATGTACAACCTGAAGAATATAAAACAACTGCAACTATGATTGTTGATTTTTCAGAAACTAGTTTGGTAACTATTGATATGTATGATGATAATGACAACCTTGTAGATTCCTTCTTCCGCGGAGAAGCAGAGAAAGGAGAGATGGTCTTTGTACTTGATCGTTACGCATTGGATGGTAGTTTCTTAAGTGAAGGAAAATACGAAATCCGTGTGGCATCACTGGGAAGATATATTTCTAAGAAGAAGACTGTAATATTGAAATAAGCTAGTATTAAATACTATAAATAAGAGCTATTCTTCAGAATAGCTCTCTTTTTATTGTAAACGATTGGTGCATTAGTCCTCTTTGTATTGACTATTTACTTTACACCTTCTCTTAAAAACTTTGAATGTTAACATTATCCTTCCACTTCTATCTTCGTCCTTAGACACTAATTCCCATTCATTTACATCATATTCAGGGAAATATGTATCTCCCTCAAAGCAATCTCCAATCTCAGTAATGTAAAGATGAGTAGCTATTTGCAGGAACTTTGCAAACACTTCCCTACCGCCTATTATAAAAGCCTTGTTCTCAGGATGTAATAGATTGTGCAAATCATCAATTGAGTTAACTACCTCTATACCTGATGAAGCAACAAGGGTATTTGAAAGTACAATGTTTCTTCTCCCAGGCAAAGCCTTACCTACTGATTCGTAAGTTCTCCTACCCATTACAATCGGGTAACCCATTGTAGTCTTTTTGAAATATGATAGTTCTAGAGGTATCGACCATGGCATCTTATTACTAGCACCGATAAGCTTGTTCTGATCCATTGCAACAATTATGCAATAGTCTATCATATTACTTTCTTGCTAACTCAGCTTGTGATAATCTTAAATATTCAGGTTCTAGTTTAAACAATTGTTCTAAATTAAAGGTCTCATCCTTAGGAAGAATTGTTTCAAGTGAAAAAAGCCCACTTGCTTTAGGAATCTGCAGATGGATTGGTGCTATATGGAAAATATCTGGCTTAGATGTTAATAAGTCACTGTATTCTTTTACTCCACTTCCAGCAACAATCACAGGAGTATTAATGCTTTCAAGAAATTCTAATGGTTTGCAATTTGAAGGTTTTATCAGTTCTTGCATATCAGAAGAGTAAAGAGCTGTATAAACTTCTTTCATTCTTGCATCAATAAAACTCAGAATTGGTAGTTTATTGCCAATCAGATTGGCAGCAGTAAGTTCAAGACTAGTATATGCTACAATAGGAATCTTTAGTCCATAACTTATACCTTTAGCCGTTGCCAGCCCTATCCGCATCCCTGTAAAAGAACCCGGTCCTATGCAAATAAGTAGTTTGTTTATATCTGATGGTTTATACCCTAAGCTTTTTAATGCCTTATCAATGTTTGGTAATAGTGTTTCTGAATGAGTAATTTTGACTTTAAAATAATGTTCAAAAATAACTTCATCATCTTTAGCGAAAGCAAAGCTACCAGAAGTCGAGGATGTATCAATCGCAAGTTTGAGCATCTATAACCTTCCTTTTTAGTCCGAATTTGTAACATAATTTAACCAAAATTCCTGTCAAAGTATACTTGACAAGAGGTACTTGAATTTATTAATAGAAACAAATTTATTGTAATGAGGAGTTATAGAATGGAAAAGAAAGAAAAGCTTGAATTGGCAGAGAAAGCATACAAAATTGCTTATGACTATGACCTTAAATATAGCTGTTGTCCACAATGTGTCTTAGCCGCTGTTCAAGAAACTGTAGGTGGAATTGACAACGCAGTTATAACAGCTTCTCATTCACTTGCCGGTGGTGGTGGTCGATCCGGCTCTGGTACATGTGGTGCACTTGCTGGTGGTTTACTTGCTTTAGGTGCATACTATGGTAGAGATAGATGTGAAAGCGGATTTGAAGAAGGCCGATATATGAAAAGTTTCCAATATTCCAAAGCTCTATTTGATGAGTTTAATGAGCAGCAAAATGGATCTTCTTGTAATGCTGTACAATCTAAGATTACAGGTCAAACTTGGAGTTTCTGGGAACAAGATGAATTAAAAGCATTTAAAGCCAAAGCTGGTGACTACTGTGCAAGGCTAACTGGTGAAGTTGCATCGTATGTTGTAAAAAGAATTCTTAATGTAAAGTAAATTAATACAACAACTTTCTATGGCCTCGCAAGAGACCTATTTCTTTAGCTTGCATAAAATATTGTGTTTTGATATTGTTGTTCAAAATAGTTATGGAGGATTATATGTCCGATAAACCTAGTAAAGAAGAGATTCACAAATACTTTGCTTCTAATCTATTTAACTCTACCTGGGATCTTATTGACAAACCAGAAAGAACAGAAGATGAAGAGTTTAATATGATCCACTCTGCCCATGCATCTCTATACCATTGGACACAAGCTGGTGGTCCTGAGCAAATATATGTTGGTGAGTGGCAGGTTTCGAGAGTCTATTCTGTATTGAAGATGTTTGATTCAGGATTTAAACACGGACTAAGAAGTTTGAAGATATGCCAAGATAACAAATTCACTGGATTTAACCTTGCTTATGCATATGAAGCTGTTGCAAGAGCATATTCAACCATTCCAGACAATGAAAAAGTTAAAGAATTTATCAATAAAGCAAAAGAGGAAAGTTCAAATATTGAAGAGGCTGATTCAAAAAAGATGCTTTTAGATGATCTTGAAAATATTCCTGTTAAATAAAATTGGAGCAATATTCAATGAAACGAATACTTATAGTTGAAGATGATCCCTTATTAAGTCAGGTTATTAGTGAATTCTTAACCGGAATCGGATATGAATGTGAAATTGCAAATGATGGTGAAACTGCTCTCGAGATGTTCAAGCCGGAAAGACATGACCTGCTATTAATTGATAGAGTTATGCCGGGAATTGATGGAATCGAAGTAATGCAAAGAATCAAAGCATCTAATCCTGAAACGAAGATTATTTTAATGACTGGTTACCCAACGATAGACTCTGCCTATACCGCTCTCTTTGACGGCATTATGGATTACATCATCAAGCCATTTAGATTTAATGAAATAGCTGTATTGATTCAGAAGTATCTTCCGGAGTAAAATGTCCTTTAAAATAAGTGTTTTATCATATGACGATGAGAGAGTGAAGTGCTTAAACTTACCTCTATATGCTAATCCTAAATTTTGCTTACCAATTGCAGAACTACACGGAATTGAACTCGCATATATTTCAGTTTACAATAGTGAGGAATTGTGGGCTATAATGCCACTATTCACAAGAACCAAACTTGGTAGAAAGCAGTTAATTACTCCTATCTTATCCTATTACAATCCGATAGTATATTTTCTACCTGAACAACATCGACCTAATAAGAATCTATTGCATAAACTTGGGATCACTGAACTAATTGCAAAGTACATCAAGGAAAATTTCACCAACTGCCATATCAATCTTTCGCCAGACATCAAGGACATAAGAAGTTTTCAACAATCAGATTTTGTTTGCAAACCACTTTACACTTTCACTTTTGATTTGGACCCTTCCTTTGAGCCTAATCTGTTTGCAAAAGAAGGTACTTCTCTAAGGAAAGCACAAAGGATTGGGATTGAAATAAAAGAAGAGTTTGCTCCAAACGAATTTATCTCACTCCTGAATCAGACAAATGAAAGACAAAACAGAATATTTAATATTCCTGATGCTAAACACAGAGAGCTCCTTCAGAAGTTGAGAGACAGTGGACATCTTATCCAATTGAATGCCTATCTTAACTCAGAATTAGTTTCAGCACTATTGATCCTCAATGATCCTGACAAACAAGTCCTATATGCTTGGCAAAATGGAACAAACCCGCTCTTTCTAAATAGTGGGGTTTCTTTACTTATGCATTATGAAGTTATTAAACAATATAAGAACACACATACTGTTTATGACCTTTGTGGGGGGAACCACTCTAGTATCTCTCGTTTTAAAACTGCTATGGGAGCAGATTTGAAACTCTTTTTTCGGTTGGAATATAAGAAAAGTAGAATTCCAATCCCAAAACTTAGATAATTTACTTGCAAATTTACACATACTATAAAATAAAGGTTCAAATAAAATACGATACGGAGGAATAATGAAGAAGATATTACTTCTGGCCATTAGCCTACTAATAATGACCGTTTCCCTCTCTGCTCAGATAAAACTTGCAATCCTTCCATACGACACTATGGATAGCAAAAGCAAAACGCTTAAAACCCAATTTGAGAAAATTGACATTAAGAAAACTTTTGGTGCAGATAACTATTTCGAGTTAATTGATGTTAAACAAACTGCAAAGACAACTAAGAAAGCGATTGGTTCACAAAAGCTATATGAAGTTAGCAAAGATGTGATTATCAATATTGGTAACACATTAGGTGCTGACCTTGTTTTAAGTGGAACGATTGGCTCCGTAAACTCTAATACTTTTAATTTAAATTCTAAAGCTTATAATGTTACAAGTGGCAACATGACAACTCTTAACTTAACTGTAACTAAGGTTAGTAAAGACAGGCGTCAAATGATACTTGATGATCTAATACCTAAAATTAAAGCTTTCTATGATAATGAAAAAATCAAAGCTAAGAAAATAGCAATTCAGAATTATGACCAACAGAAATTGGATCAAGCAAGAGCAGACTTTGAAAAATTATACAATAATGATAACTCCGATTTTGAATCTATTCTTTATTTAGCTCGTATTGCTTTTGAAGAAAAGAATTACACAAAGTGTGAAGAGTGGGCTCTGAAAGGCATAGCGTTGAATTCTGATGATGAGGATTTAGCTAAATTACTAGGTAGTGCTTATCAGAACCAAGATAAGTTTGACGAAGCAGCTCAAGCACTTACACCTGTCGCAATTAAGAATAACGATACTGCAGTTTGGTATTACATCGGGAATATGTTCAATGGAATACAAGAGTTTGACAAAGCCATTACTGCACTCAATGAAGCAGTTAAAATTGACGCTAATCATGCCCAAGCTAATTATCGTCTTGGTTTAATATATATCCAACAAGATAATTTTGAGACAGCTCTCCCCTATCTTGAAATTGCAGCTAATGCATTCCCTGAAGACGGACTTATCATTGAGAACTTAGCTTTAGCTTACAAGAAAACCGGTAACTTACTTAAGTCTATCGAGAATCAGGAAGCTGTTCTAGTATCAAATCCAGATGACCATAGCCTATATCTGAAGCTTAATAACGCTTATGTTGCTGCCGGATTGGAAGCAAGAGAGAATGGAGAGAACGAACAAGCAATTACTCTCTTTGATAATGGTATTGCTACTTTACAGAAGCTTGAACTTCTAAATGCAGAGAACCAAATCCTTTACATATCCATGTCACATACATACAATACTAAAGGTGACACTAAGAATGCTGAGATATCTGCGAATAGAGCAATAGAATTAGATGATACTAATTATGCACCTTATTTGATACTTGGTTCAATATATTTCAAAAAAGGTTCTGATGAGTATAATAGATTCTCAGATATTGAGCAGAAGTTTAGTAAAGCTGTTGGCAAAGAAGCTGATAGATTAAAAGTCGAAAAGGACAATGCTCAGCAAAAAGCAATTCAACTTTTCACAAGAGCTAAGGGTTTCTATGGTGATGCACTGAAAAGAGCAGATCCAATGCGTGAAGCAACTATAAAGAACAGCATAAAAGAAGTTGAAAACTATATCAAAATATCCAGTAAGAATTAATCTGTTCTGTTAAATATATTAAAGCCGTGTGGAGACATTCGGCTTTTTCTATTTTTGCGATTCATTTGATCTCGACATCATAATCGATTAGAACTCAGTATTCACATAGAGATTTATAGAGGGGAAGTAGTTTATGAAATATGCAATCAGATTAGAACAAAGAGAAGACTATAATACAGTAGAGTTGCTAACGCGTAAAGCTTTTTGGAAAGATGAAGATTTCAAGTCAAAAGGATTAGGGTGCGATGAACACTATCTAGCTCATTGCCTAAGAACATCACCTGAATTTATCCAATCACTTAATTTTGTCATCGAGACAGAAAAACAGATTGTTGCCAACATCATGTACACCCACGCCTATGTTGAAGATGCTAAAGGTGTAAGACATTCTCTTCTCTCATTTGGACCTGTCAGTGTCTTACCTGAATACCAAAAGCAGGGACTTGGGTCTACAATAATAAAACATTCCTTACAGGTGGCAAAAGAACTTGGTTTTAAAGCTGTCATCATTTATGGACATCCAGAGTACTATCCACGCTTTGGATTCAAGGAAGCCAGTCTTTTTGACATTACAACAGCAGATGGTAATAACTTCCCAGCTTTCATGGCTCTTGAACTAGAAAGTGGGTCTCTAAATAAAATTAAAGGTGAATTTATCCTCTCACCTGTTTATACAATCGATCATAGCAAAGCCTTGGAGTTTGATAAAAATTTCTAAGTGTGAGAAGACTTAACAAAGAGATGTTGAAAAAAGACAAAGAGGCCTTGATATAATCAAAAGCCTCTTACAAATCTCAAAGTTATCAAACAATCATAAGTTATTACTGCATGTTTAGCATCTCATTTAGGAGATTTCTATCAATTTTATCATTTGACCGATGATTTAGACCATTTAAAAAACTACTTCTAACAGGCTCATAACTAATGTATGCTTTTACCTGATAGTACATAATCTCACTAAAGTATCCAACATAGCTATGGGTAAAGGATGAACCTTGTAACACATAACCAAGGAAGTAATAGGCATCATCACTAGTAGATTCAGTTTCGTTATAATATATAATATATCCATTCGGTGTTGTGTCATTACCATAGATATCCTCAGTAACTGGATCCCACGAGATAACTGCATCACTTAACTGGGTAGTGATTGTTACATTCTGTGGAGTCGCAGGTGGATTATACTCACAAATAGCATTAAGATCCAATGTCAGAGTTGGAAAATCATTAGAATTATTGGTTATGATCAATTCAGAATGATATAAACCCACAGTTTGAGGGTCAAATGTAATCGTCATTTCATTATCTACTGAAGCTTCCATCGTCAGGGATAGATTTTCATAATTGTAGCTAAAGGCTCCGGAACCGGATATGTCAGTTATTGTAACATCTGAGATAACCAAGGCAGATTCTCCCGTATTGGTAATTGTAAGAACTGTATCCCTAAGACTTGCTGAGATGAATCCCATCCCAAAATCGATATCAAGGGGTGAAATACTAATTGTTGGATAACTGTTAACATGAATATGATCAAGTTCAGTATGAGTTACTTGATGATTCTGATCTGAAACAGTTAAGGAAACTGTATAAGTACCAGGAATGGAGTAGGTGTGGAATGCAGACTCTTCAGTTGATGTATTCCCATCTCCAAAGTCCCAGAGATAGCTGATAATGTTACCGGTAGAATAGTTCCCGAATTGCACGTCCAAAGGTACATCTCCAAGTTGTGGATATGCGGAGAAATCAGAGACCAAATCATGCCCTATCCCTGAGACATTGCATACATTGGTTGCATTCAAAGGGTCGTTGGAGATAAAACTCACTGTTCCTGTGAGTGCTCCATAGGTTATTGGGGAAAAAAGAATATCGACGACCTGACTACTATCAGGAAGTATAGTAACAGTAATATCACGCTGAGATAGTGAGATTGTGAAGGCATCATTCGAGGAGATAATATCACTTATTACCAAATCAAGTTGACCATGATTATAAACTGTAATTGGTAAGGTCGCAGATTGATTTAGTAGGATTCCGTCAAAATCAAGTGAGTCTGTCTCTGTGTAAAAGACAGGATGAGGTCTTCGATTAACAGTGATACAGTTTTCAAAGGTAAAAGTAGTCGTATCTTTAGTTGTAAAAGTAGTTAATGCTACAGAATAAATACCGGGTGCATTATAAGTGAATGATGGATTCTGAGTACTACTATCGATTGTTCCGTTGTTATCAAAATCCCACTGCCAACCTATCGGATTTCCCAGTGTAGTGTCCGTGAATTGGATGGTTGTACCCGTATAAACATTGGTACTATCTATATCAAAATCTGATATTAATGGATCGAATACACTAAGGAAGGGAAAGCCATCATTATAGTTAGGATGGATATTCCAGTAGTCACTATTCCCATTGGTTGTCTCTTCTGTAAAATCCCACCCAATATCAGTAAAAGTAGTCTCTGTTTGCATCTCTAAAGTTGTTACACCTTGGACCTGTTCCGGTGTTACTGAATCCATCCCTACTGCAGCTGTAATAGTTGCAATATCAGCATTCCAAAGATTGTTATTGAGATTTACAGTATCAATTCCTTGCATAACTGCATACTCATAACAAAAACCATAGTACCCATAACTATCACAGGAAACTGCACTGTAACAATTCTCTACCGATATAGATTGATTGGATCCGAAAAAACCACCACCTGTACCACAAACAGCAGATCCAACGACATAATTGTTTGTTAGTATTCCACCGTCAGTTGATGCTGCAAACCCACCAAAGATGTTTGTTGTTGAAATGTTTATAACGGCGAAACAGTTTGAAATAGTTGCCCCACCCAAATTGTTTACCAATCCCCCGACCATAGCTGTACCGGTTACAGTGAGGTCAACAAAGCAATTAGTCACTGTTGACCCTCCCACGCTGCCTATCAATCCTCCGATCGAGTCGGTTCCTGTTATACTAAGATCAGCAAAGCAGTTAGTCATCATAGATTGAGACATTGCACCAACTAATCCACCAACCACTCCAGAACTTGTAATTGTCCCTGTTACACTACAATTAGTTATTGTTGTGTTAGCACACTGTTGGACCAAACCACCAACAAGAGTATTTTCACTACTAATCACAATAATATCTTCTAAATTGATGTTCTCTAAGGTTGAATTCTCAAGATTACCAAAAATGGAAGGTATCAAATCATCATCATCACTAAATGCGGCATTGTATATTTTATAACCATTACCATCATAGTTGAGTTGATAAATATTTGGGTCCCCCTGAACAACAGGACCTTCATTGAACAGATTCATATCATTTAGATAGATATCGCTCATTTGTATCATATAGGGATGCTCAGGCCGTTCTATGTTACTAATCCAATACAGATTATACCAGTTCTCAATTTGATAAGGATCAGCCTCTGTCCCACTACCAATTGGGTTATCATAGAGATCTGCCATCAAACACAGTGTAATGGATAGAACAATAACAAATATTACTAATCGTTTCATAAATTCTCCCCTTTAAATCGATATTGCAATACAACCTTGCTAAAGTCAAGGGTTATCTGAGACAATTGATATCAATATTAAGTGTTGATATCAACCATAATCACGGATATCTAAAAAAGGGAAAGCGATTAAGCTTTCCCTTCTACGATTATGTTAACGGCTTAGTCAGCCAGTTTCTTATATTGGATGTATCTGTCTTCGAGGAATTTCTTCAACTCAGCATGATACTGTTCGTACTTCTTAGGGAAGTTTCTCTTAAGTGAAGAATATCTCTTCTCACTATCAATAAACTCTATTGGATCGCCCTTTGGCTCTCTAGAGTCTAAAATGAATGGATTCTTACCTTCTAACTTAAGAAGTGGATTGTAACGATAATTGATCCAATAACCGCAATCAACAACCGCTTTTTCGGCTTTCTGGCTATTGCCCATATCAATACCGTGATTGATACATGGAGCATAAGCAAGAATTATTGAAGGTCCTGGATATGCTTCCGCTTCCTGGATGGCTTTTAAAGCCTGAGCTTTATTAGCACCCATTGAGATAGAAGCAACATAAACATAACCATAGCTCATCATCATCATCCCAAGATCTTTCTTCACAGTTGGTTTTCCTGACTCAGCAAACTTAGCAACGGAACCAAGAGGAGTAGCCTTTGAAGCCTGTCCACCAGTGTTAGAATAAACTTCAGTATCCATAACGAGAACGTTGATGTTCTTATTAGAAGCCATTACATGATCAAGACCACCATAGCCGATGTCATATGCCCAACCGTCTCCACCGAATGCCCAAACACTTCTCTCGACAAGATATGACTGGAGTTCGATACATTTGCGAACGATTGGTAAAGTTGTTTCATCAGCTCTTTCAATAACCTTTGGCAGAAGTCTTTTAATCTCTTCTGCATCCAGTTTTGCCTGCTCATCCACAACATCCCAGTTCTCAAGTCTTCTGTTGAACACTTCAATACAGCTTTCGCATGTAAGAAGAGCAGTAGCTTTCTCAAGGTTCATTTTGAGTAGCTTTCTATTTGAATCAACAGCAAGACGGAAACCAAAACCATACTCAGCATTGTCTTCAAATAATGAGTTTGCCCAGGCAGGTCCGTGACCATCTTTATTTTTTGTGTAAGGTATAGTTGGGAAAGTTCCACCCCAGATTGATGAACAACCTGTAGCATTAGCAACAAGCATTCTGTCACCAAAGAGCTGAGTGAGAAGTTTCACATAAGCAGTTTCACCACAACCTGCACAAGCACCTGAGAACTCAAGCAATGGCTGTTTAAACTGACAGGTCTTAACATTGAGTTTAGATGATTTACCTAAAACATCAGTTGGTAAAGCTTCGAAATATTCGTAATTCGTCTGTTCGCCGATGCTTCTTTCGTCATCGATAGGCTTCATTTCTAGAGCACCCTTAGGACATTCATTAACGCAAACACGACAACCTTGGCAGTCATCAATATAGATCTGAATCTTATATTGAAGACCAGTCTCACCCATCGCTTTCAATGTGTTGAAAGATTCAGGTGCATCTTTCAGCTCATCATCATCGATGAGTTTAGCTCTGATAGCTGCGTGAGGGCAAACAAATGAACACTGGTTACACTGAATACAGTTTTCTGCAATCCAATGAGGTACGAATGGAGCAACCGCTCTCTTTTCGAGTTTAGATGTTCCTGACTGTACAAAACCATCGTAAGGCATCTCTGATACTTTAATATCATCGCCTTTTTCTCTCATGATAGGCTCAATTACCGTTCTTGTGAATTTGTCAGCATCATCAGCAATGAGTTTTTTCATCTCTGTGTAAACATCAGAAGCAGTAGTTGGGATCGCAATCTCAATTAAAGCAGCTTCTGTGTTATCAACAGCTTCAATATTCATCTTAACAATCTCATCACCCTTCTTTGAGTATGATTTGATAATTGCGTTTTTGATAAGTTCAATAGCTTTATCTTTTGGAAGAACACCTGAGATAATAAAGAAAGCAGCCTGCATAACAGTATTAATTCTGCCACCAAGGCCAACGCTTTCAGCAATATCAAGAGCGTTAATTGTATAGAAACGAACCTTCTTCTCAATTATAGTCTTCTGCATATCAAGGGTAAGGTTTTGGAAAGCTTCTTCAGTTGTCCAATGTGAGTTAAGTAAGAATACACCACCCTCAGTGATACCTTCTAACAAGTCATATCTACCAATGAAGGCAGGATTATGACAAGCGATAAAGTCAGCATTCTGAATAAGATACTGAGCTCTAATAGGAGTATCACCAAAACGTAAATGACTACGTGTGATTCCACCTGATTTCTTAGAGTCATACTGGAAGTAACCCTGAGCATATTTGTCAGTGTTATCACCGATAATCTTGATACTATTTTTGTTAGCACCTACAGTACCGTCTGCACCAAGTCCCCAGAACTTACAACTAATAGTACCCTTAGGGATAGTATTAATCATATCTACAACAGGGACAGAAAGGTTTGACACGTCATCATTGATACCAACAGTAAAGTTATGAGTACCATTGTTATCAAGATAATCAAATACTGCTTTAACCATGCTTGGTGTAAACTCTTTTGAAGAGAGACCATAACGGCCACCAATGATGTTAAGATGTTTGTCCTTAAGAGCAGTAACAACGTCTAAATAGAGGGGTTCGCCAATTGAACCCGGTTCTTTAGTTCTATCAAGTACAGCAATTCTTTTAACTGATGCCGGTATAGCATCTAAGAATGCTTTAACATCAAAAGGTCTGTAAAGGCGAATTTTAAGAACACCATACTTTGCACCCTTTGCGTTAAGATATTCAACTGCTTCATCAATAGTTTCGCAACCGGAGCCCATAGCAATGATGATAGCATCAGCATCAGGAGCACCAACATAAGCAAAGAGATGGTAATCTCTACCAATAACCATAGAGAGCTGATCCATATAGGTCTGAACTTCTCCGGGACATGCTGCATAGATATTGTTAGTTGTTTCGCGACCCTGGAAGAAAACTTCAGGATTCTGAGCACCAACTTTGAGACGTGGTTTTTCAGGGTTAAGAGCACGAGCTCTGAACTCTTCAACATATTTCATGTCAAGCATTGAGCCGAGTGTTTCATAATCAATAACTTCAGCTTTCTGGATTTCGTTTGAGGTACGGAAACCATCAAAGAAGACCATGAAAGGAATCTGGGTCTTAAGGGTAGCAAGATTAGCTACAATTGAGAGGTCCATAACTTCCTGTACAGAGTTACAGGCAAGCATTGCATATCCGGTGTTTCTTGCAGACATAACGTCTGAGTGGTCGCCGAAAATTGAAAGTGACTGAGAAGCAAGAGAACGAGCTGAAACGTAGAAAACTGTAGGTAACATTTCACCTGCAATCTTATGCATGTTTGGAAGCATGAGCATCAATCCTTGTGATGCTGTGAAAGTACTTGTTAAAGCACCAGCTGATAAGGCGCCATGAACTGCACCGGCAGCTCCACCTTCTGATTGCATTTCGGCAACATCAACTTCTGTTCCAAAGATATTCTTTAGACCATTAGCAGACCAAGTATCTGCCAATTCTCCCATGGTTGAGGACGGAGTAATGGGGTAAATAGCCGCAACTTCACTGAAAGCATACGCTATATGAGCAGCAGCGGTATTACCTTCCATTGTCTGTTTCTTGAATTTTACCATTCTCATCTCCTTTAGAGTTTATTTTGTTTACATTTATTAAAAATTAAATCACTTATCTACCATTTATGACAGCGAAATTATAAACTCTAAAATGTCAATTATTTTCCGTCATTAAGAGCTTGTTTTTTCAGATATTTATCACCTATATTTTAGGTATGAAAACACCTTACTACTATTTAGCTGTTAGAATAGCATTTAGCTTAGCTATTCGTGGAAGTTCAGACTGGTATAAAAAGAAAAGTGCCGAGTATTTCATCGACACTTAAAAGGTAGTGATTTGTAGTTTATTTCATGCTTGCAAGTGTAGCTGCAAGACCTATAGAGTACATTTTTGTTTGGATAGTATCACCACGAGAGGACAATACAGCAGGAACTTTAGCACCTGCGACAAAAGCACCGAGTTCAGCACCTGCAAAACGCGTCATTGATTTATAGAATACATTTCCACTTTCGATATTCGGAAAGAGAATACAGTCAACATCTCCGGCAACAGGGCTTTCAAGTTTTTTAATCTTTACTGATTCCATATCAACCATAAGATCAAAAGCAAGAGGACCATCAACAATAGCATTCTTAATCTGGTTACGCTGAGCCATCTTTGAGATAA
>JAVCCX010000220.1 GCA_030765245.1 Candidatus Zophobacter franzmannii
GTCAAATTATTTACAATCTTTTCTGAATTTACTGTTGGTTTTGCATCAACATTTGAAACAACAGGTACGGTAGTTTCGTTAAATCTGATCTCTTTCATCTCATCTGAAAGCCATTGTCCGGCTTTCTCGATTAATGGAGAATGGAAAGGTCCACCGACTACAAGAGGCAATGCTCTTTTGGCTCCGTTCGCTTTGCAAAGTTCAGCTGCTTTCACCACTCCAGCTTCTGAACCGGAGATAACAGTCTGTACTGGTGTATTGAAGTTGGCAGCAATTACAACACCTTCAGCAGAAGCTTCTTCACAAGCTTTCTTAACACTTTCAGAGTCTAATCCAATGATAGCGTACATAGCAAAGGGTTGATCCCCATTAGCTTCAATCATAAACTGTCCTCTTCTGTGAACGAGATGCATTGCATCTTCAACAGAGAGAACACCGTTTCCAACAAGTGCTGAAAACTCTCCCAATGAATGACCAGCTACATAAGCTGGTATTATATCAACCTTCTCAGTGAATGCTTTCCAAGCACAGTAACTGTGAAAAAGGATAGCTGGCTGAGTAAATTTAGTATCTTTTAAATCAGCTTCAGGTCCTTCAGTCATTATCTTCTGAAGTTCAGTCTGATGCTTAGTATCAAAACTTGATAGTATCTCTTTGAATTTGGGATTTGATTCTATAAAATCAGAAGCCATTCCAATGTATTGGGCACCCTGTCCCGGGAAAACAAAAGCAATCTCTTTATTTGAATATTTCATTAGTCCATCCTTAATATCTAAATAAGACACTACCCCAAGTCAAACCGGCTCCAAATGAAACCATATGAATGACATCACCACGATGAATCTTACCATTTCTTATAGCTTCATCAATAGCAATTGGGATTGTAGCTGAGGAAGTATTTGCATACTTCTCAATATTAACAATAACCTTCTCATTATTTATCTTCATCTTGTTACCAAGACTCTCAATAATTCTCATATTTGCTTGATGTGGAACTAACCAGTCAAGGTCGTTGAATTCCATATTGTTTCTTTTTAAAACAGTCTCACTGGTAGAATACATCGATTTAACAGCAAGTTTAAACACTCTGTTACCTTGCATATGCACGGTATGAAGATTCTCTTTAAGGGTATCTTCACTCGCAGGCATTCTAGAACCACCGGCAGGCTGTTCAAGAAGCTCGGTATAATTACCATCGGCAAGGATTTCAGAATCAATAATCTGGGAAATATCATTGCTCTGAGCTCTCGAAATGATTGCAGCTCCTGCTCCATCACCGAAAAGAACACAAGTGTTTCTATCTTCCCAGTTTACTATCTTCGATAGAATCTCAACTCCAATTACAAGGACATTTTTCTTTGTGCCATTTTCAACAAACTGCCTGGCAATGTCAGAAGCATAGATAAATCCGGGACAGCCGGCAGATATATCAAAAGCAGGAATACCCTTAAGTCCTAAATTCTTCTGTACAAAACATGCAGTTGAAGGGAAGGCATGGTCAGGTGAGATTGTTCCACAAATTATCAGGTCGATATCTTTGTACTTAATATCTGAGTTCTCAATACATCTTTGAGCAGCAATTGTTGCTAGGTCGCTGGCGGCTTGTTCGTCTGAAGCGATTCTTCTTTCGGACATTCCTGTTCTTGATTTAATCCATTCGTCATTGGTGTCGACTATCTTTTCAAGATCAAAATTACTAAGAACCTTATCCGGAACATAACTGCCAAATGCTGAATATTTTGCTTTGTATTTCATAGTTACTGCCTTTCGAAGTAATCGGTGGTATCCTGCACAAATCCTGATTCAACAATCTTTGTCGCATACTTAATGGCATTCTTGATTGCAGTTGCATTCGAGCTACCATGACCGATTATTGTAATTCCTCTCACTCCTACTAGAAGTGATCCACCATACTCAGTATGGTCTAAACGTTTTTTTAAATAGGCATAAGCAGGGAAAGATAATAATGCTCCAATCTTTGCAATCCAGTCTTTTGCTATCTGTTCTTTAATAATCTTAAGTACAGATACGACAGAACCTTCAAAAGTCTTCAACATTACATTACCTACAAAACCATCACAGACTATAATATCTGTGCCACCTTGTAAAAGATATTTTCCTTCAATATTACCTTGAAAGTTAATTCCTTCGTCATTGGTAAGCAGTTCATAGGTTTTCTTAACTAACTCATTACCTTTTTCACTCTCTTCCCCGATATTCAATAAAGAAACTCGAGGGTTTTCAGATTTAAAGAAATATTTACTATACAAACTACCAAGGTGGGCAAATTGCAAGAGATGTTCTGGGGCACAATCTACATTGGCACCAACATCAAGCAAAATAACCGGTGTACTGGTAGTTGGGAAGACTACTGCTAACGCAGGTCTAATTATATTCTTTATTCTTTTATATGAAAAAAGCGATGCACTCATTGCAGCTCCGGTATTCCCGGCGCTGACTGCTGCATCAGCTATTCCATCTTTATGAAGTTCTACAGTACGGACAAGTGACGAGTCCTTTTTCTTGCGAACGGAACTCACAGCTTTGTCGGTCATCTCGATTCGTTCCGAGGCTGGAACTATCTCAATACGAGACTTATCGTAGAAATATTTTCCGAGTTCTTTAGTTAAAATCTCTTCCTTGCCAACGAGGAATATCTTATCACAAATATTCTCCCTAATAGCAAGAACCGCACCTTCCACTTCAGGACTAGGTGCGTGATCACTGCCAAACGCGTCTAAAGCTATTTGCATTATTACTTATCGCTTTTAAGCTCTATTATCTGTTTTCCCTTATAAAATCCACATGATTTACATACATTGTGAGGTTTCATTGGCTCACCACAGTTTGAACAGGTACTATACGCTGGAGCTGTTAAAGCATCGTGTGTACGTCTTTTATCTCTTCTGGTTGACGATGTTCTCCGTTTTGGTACTGGCATGATGTCTCCTTATTTATATCTTTACATTACTTTCTTATATGCTGTTGGCAAATTTTAGCACAAATTATTTTGCTAACCCCTAATGTCAAGAACTTTCAATTAAGTACTTAAGTCAATTACTATTAGCCCTTATTTCAGTACACTATTGCAATGGTTAAACACACTGCAAAGTTATCTTCTCTCCACTCAATTGAGAAGTAAACTCCCTTCTCAAACACCATACATTCACTTCGGAGAACTCGTCCCAATCCATAATTTAAAATCTCAACCTGAATTCTTAAACAAAATTCTCATTCCCTTCCCAGTTCCGTGTAATTCAGTGCTTTCCGTGGTTGGAAATCTTCTCCTATCTCCAGATATCAAGGATCAATTCTTCTTTATCAAC
>JAVCCX010000080.1 GCA_030765245.1 Candidatus Zophobacter franzmannii
AGGTTTCGGAGGTTTACAACCATACGCAAGGTGCATAATTAATTCCTTCTTTCTTGTGCATAATCTTCTCTTTTTTTGTGCTTTTTAGTGTTTTTCGTGGTTGAGACATCCTCTTTCACCCATCAAGCTTTCCTCATTACGCTCTATTTAACAATACGCAGAGTTCCCGCTGTTTTCCCACTGCGCACGCACTGTGTAAGTAGTTTGAATGTCGTAAAAAGAGCCAATAGTGCCGTGATCCTGAGTGACTGATGAAATCAGCAGTATTGATGGATAGACTATCAGCAGAAATCATGGTTCGATTTCTATAACCAGCTTCACGTTTAAAGGTGGTTCAGGCAGTTAAGAAAAATAGCCCGGTTTCCCGGGCTATTCGAATAAATAGTCAACTATTTCATCAAAACCATCTTCTTTGATAAGGTATAAGTACCTGATTGTAATTTATAGAAATAAACACCACTCGCGACAGCTTTACCGTTCGAGTCGGTTCCATTCCAAACAACATTGTGTGAACCGGAAGGGACATTACCCTGAACAAGAGTGGCAACTTTCTGTCCTTTCAAGTTGAAAACATCAAGATTAACTTCTCCAGGGGACTTCAAATCAAAAGAGATAGTTGTTTCAGGATTGAACGGGTTAGGATAATTAGCCTTCAAAGTTACCGATTCTGTTATAGTCGGATTACTCTCATTATGCACTACACCACCTAGATTGGTGACCATCAAATCATCCAACATCAGAATAAAATTCTGGCTGGAAACACCATGAATGGCAACCCTAATCACCTGACTGCTATAATCATTCAAACTGTACTGGAACGGGGTCCATGCTAATGGTGCATCAACAGGCTGGTCGCCACTAATAACAGTAAAGTCAACCGGGTCGGAACTACCATTGGAAACGGCAACTTCAAGTTGCTCGTAGCCATACTGAGAGGTGTAGGAACGGGCTAGAAATGAGATATTGGCGGGTTCATCATTTATTTGAATCTGAGGTGAAATCATCCAGTCATCACTGGCACCATTGTCAGCACAGAAGCTCGCTGCACACTTCTCTCCACTATAAGCAGAAGCATTCTGCAAGGGAGGAGTTGTCGCACTAGGATTAAAAATCATAAAGGACATCGGGGTATTTTCCCCGGGGAAGTCAATACCCATAACAAAACCTAGTGTATTTTGTTCGTCCAAATCAACAAGTGTCCAATCGCCAAACGAGGTTGTAAAGTTATCATACGATTCAAAATCTTCAGCAATTGCTGGGGGTTCAACAAGGAGATAGGTTACAGTAATCGGATCTGAGGGTTCAGATTCACCAGTAGGAGCCGCATATAGTGCAGTAATCTTATACTCATATACCTGATTCTCAACTAACCCGTCAGCACTGTCAAGATAGAAGGCGGAAGTAACCGGGACATCATTTATAACAACATCATCACGATAGATATTGTATCCGGCAAGAGATCTGGATGGCGGTGCAGGCATATCCCATTCCAAATGTACACCTTGATAAGAGATATCAAAATCTAGATCAAAAGGTGGTATCATTCCGGGAGGAGGGTTATGGTTATCCGAGAGAATCCAGAGGGCATAATCCATTGTCTCAACTCTATCCTCACGCACAGGTGATAATGCTGATTCGGCAATCCTGAGATAGTAGAAACCGGATTCGGTAACATTTGCTGTAATGTGGGGGCTAATTCCGTCTGACCAGCCATCGTCATCAAAAGCATAAGAGTCAAATTCATCAATAGTCATGTTTAAATCATCATAAGGCCCATATAGGAAAGCAGCAATATCAACTGAAGAACCATAGGTTCTTTCCGTATGAATATCAAGATTTGCCGGAGCAGTTTGCCAGAATACATACCAGTCAATATCATTATCAGCATTCAAAATAGTCTCGTATCCAACTGTATCCAGAGTAACCTCTGTTGCCAAGGCTGATGTATTATTGTTATCAGGGATTTGGCTATAACCAACTAACTGGATTTCATTCACCATGCGGTTTGTTTCCGTCTGGTCATCAACAATCGTTAGTAAAGCGGATTTATGTCCCTGCGAAGTTGGGTGGAATGTGAAATTGATGACTATACTCTGGTCAATTTGAATGGTCAAGGGGTAGGTATTGTTATCCGTCATATTGAATTGGTCGATATTATCTCCTGTGAAAGTGGGTGCTTGCTGTATTGTTACCGCAGCATCTCCATGATTCTCCAAAGTCAAGACTTCAATTGGGGAGGTAGTGTTCACATCAAGGATTCCAAAATCAATCTCCGGTGGATACATTGAATCATAAAATATTGGTCCGGAATAATCACTCGTAACACTAAGAGTGTACGCTCCATTATTAGAACTGTATCCCTCAACTACAATATAATAATTCGTATCTGCGTTAAGAGTCAGACCTGAAAGCATTGACTCTGCACCCGAGCCCCCGCCGTCATCATACCATATCTCGCTCATGTTAGTGTCGTAAACTCTTAGATATGTATCGTAGCTTGAACCGGACAAATCAATAGTCATGTTTGTAAGCTGTACTATTGAATTGATAAGATAAAATGCATCATTTGAGGCACTACCGACAGTATTTGTAAGACTGCTTGTATCCCCTGAATCATTATAGGGGAGGGCCATAATCTGCAGGGCTGTTGCAGATGTGTCTCCCCCAATTGCGTTTACAGATAACAAAACAACCAGAAATGAAAAGATAATGAGTGCTTTTTTCATTAATTGTAACTCCTTTACTAATATATGAAACCTTCTTGAAATTCCTTGATGTCATCCAAATGGATGTTCAACAAGGATTTTAACAATATAATTTTATGCAATTAACATTCCATGAGTTTATTCAAAATAGCATACCA
>JAVCCX010000359.1 GCA_030765245.1 Candidatus Zophobacter franzmannii
ATCATCGTTATTGCAGCCTTTGTTCAGCTTACTGAGATAATCATTGAAAGATTCTCACCCGTACTTTACTATTCACTCGGTATCTTCTTACCATTGATTACAGTGAATTGTGCCATCCTCGGTGTCTCACTCTTTATGGTAATCCGTGACTACAGTTTCATTCAATCTGTACTCTTTGGTGCAGGAAGTGGACTTGGTTGGTTGATGGCAATTATGATGTTAGCCGGCATCAGACAACGAGTAAAAGAGAAGTTAGTTCCTGTAGGACTTCAAGGTGCAGGTCTTAGTCTTATCATAACCGGGATCATGGCTTTAGCATTTATCGGTTTTTCCGGTATTGTGAATGTGCAGTAAGGAGATTGGTAAATGTTGATTGTTATTCTTAAAGAAGTATTGATCCTTACAGCTCTATTCGGAGTTCTTACAGCAGTTATTGTAATCGCTAAAATGATATTTAGTAACTATGGTGATTGCACAATAACCATTAATGACAAGAGAGAACTTACAGTTAAAGGTGGCTTGTCCCTACTCTCCAGTTTAGCTGAGAAAGACATCTTTATACCTTCTGCATGTGGTGGCAGAGGATCATGTGGCACTTGCAAATGCAAGGTTACTACAGGTGGAGGTCCTCTTTTACCTACTGAGAAGCCTTTCCTTGATGCTAAAGAGTTAGCTGGAGATATCCGACTCTCATGTCAGGTAAAGGTTAAAGAAAGTATCTCGATTAATATCCCTGAAGAGATTTTCAATGTCCGTAAATTCAAGGCAACAATTGCAGAGATTGCGGATTATACACATGATATTAAGGGTATAACTTTTAAGCTCTTAGAACCTAACAATATTGATTTTAAAGCCGGGCAATATGTTCAGCTGATGACTCCTAAATATGCTAAGCAGAAACAAAGTGTTTCTCGTGCTTATTCCATCTCTTCAAAACCCTCTCTTAAGAACCAATTCCAGTTGATTATTCGTCGAGTTCCTGAAGGCATTTGCACAACTTGGGTGCATGATCATCTCAAAGTTGGTGATAAAGTTAACTTAACCGGACCTTATGGAGATTTCTTCATCCGTGATACTAAGGCTGATATTATTTATGTAGCCGGAGGTTCAGGGAAAGCTCCTATCAAGAGCATGCTTGAAGACCTGAAAGAGAAGGGAACTGATAGAAGAATGGCATACTTCTTCGGAGCTGTGACCAAGAAAGATTTATATCTGACTGATTACATGGAAGAGTTTAAACAAGTCTTTGATGATTTCGATTATTATCCTGTTCTTTCAAATCCGACAGAGGAAGAGAAATGGGAAGGAAGAAAAGGGTTCGTAATGCCTTTCTTCAGCGAATACATCAAGGACCCTAAGAATACTGAAGCATATCTCTGTGGTAGCCCAAGAATGTTAGACTCTGTCTGTAAAGAGTTAGTTAAAATGGGTGTTCCTGAAGATAACATTTACTTTGATAGTTTTGCATAAGCGAGGAATGTATGAAACAAACGACTAAAGAGATTCAGATACAAAAGAGAATGCAACTTGGGAATATTTCAGCAGATGGTTTCTTAGGTAAAGATAAACGACACTACCTCGATATTATCGCTGAAGATGAGAACAAAATCCTAGAACTGGATTATACAATAGACCAGATTGCTGACAGACTGGAAGAACTCACTGCAGAAGCTTTCAAATCACCTGAAGGTCCAACTAATTTCGGTACCTTGACCTTGGACTACTTCTCTTATCGTGGGAAGGTAACCTGTCCATTTGCTGACCCCGGTGTTTATGCTAAAGCTAAAGTTACAGCTAGGAATACCGAAAATGATGTGCAACTTTGCTGGACCCCGCTTAATATTCATCTGATTAGAAAACATCACTTCTTTGAGGGCAAAGGTGCTGAATTCAGACTTGATCCGGAACAATTAATAAAGTGCATTTTTTAAGGAAATCATGAGAAGTATACTAATTATCTTAACCGGTGGTACAATCGGTATGAGAAATGTCGAGAATACCGGTGTCGTGCCATCACATGAACTAGAAGACTTCTTACATGCATTTCCACAGTTAGCAAAAGCTGCTGAAGTAGATGTTTTAGATTGGATGGATATTCCTAGTCCTTGGATGACTCCTGATCTTATGTTTGAACTAGCCCAATTGGTTGAGATCAAATCAGCTGACTATGATGGGATTGTAATAACTCATGGAACTGACACTCTCGAAGAAACGGCTTATTTGCTTGATTTAGTACTTAATTGTTCTAAGCCAATCGTTTTCACAGCTGCAATGCGTAATTTTGCTGAACTTGGACTTGATGGACCCCGCAATATTATCGGAGCAGTGCGTGTTGCCAGCAACTACGAATCTGCAGATAAGGGTGTCTTAATCGTTATGAACGATGAAATCCATCCTGCTCGAGAGGTTGTTAAATCCGATACAAGCAAAGTTAATACATTCATGTCACTCGGATATGGAAAGCTAGGGATGGTTGATCCTGATAGAATTATCTACGAACGAAACCTCAGCAAGCGGGAAAGCTTTTGGACTGAGCGTATCGAAACTAACATTGACTTAGTAAAGCTTGGAGCAGGTTGTGATGGACGCTACATTGAAGCCTCTATCGCTAATGACGCAAAAGCAATTGTACTAGAGGGTTTTGGGCGTGGTAATGTACCTAAATCAGTCGTTCCAGCAATTAAGAAAGCTATTGAACACGGGATCGTTGTTGTAATAGCCTCTAGAGCCTACACAGGGCGAGTAATGTCCGAATATGGATATGAAGGCGGTAGCTAAGTTAGTCGAAATGGGCTGCATTATGTGCGGTGATTTACGCGGTCATAAAGCTCGGATTAAGCTGATGGTCCTATTTGGTAAATACAAAGACCCTGAGTTAGTAAAGAAATTCTTTAAGAATAGCGAAATGTAATTTTTAAGAAATCCTACCGATTCCGGTAGGATTTTTTCATACTAATAATCATTATTTCAACATCAGCATTTTCCCTATTCGGTTATCTCCATTTGCTTTTACTCTATAGAAATAGATACCTGTTGCACTATCTTTGTGATTCTTATCCTTTCCATCCCATTCAACAGTATGTAGACCTTGATCAGCTAACCCCCTGTAAAGAGTCCTAATTCTTTGTCCTTTAATATTATATACTGAGACTTTCAGGTCATTACATCTCTCTTTCAGGCTAAACTGAATCTTTGTACTAGGATTAAATGGATTCGGGTAGTTACGCACATTTGAGACGATGTTAGTTACATCTGAATCATTCTCTACAGGTACTTGAGGAGTTAAGGCGGTTGAAGTGTATCGAACCCTAATCAAATCAGACTCAACGGTATCCCGCAGTTGTAACCAGTAATAATCATTTGGATATGGAATATCAATTGGCATATCTGATTGCCAGTTATCCCACGCAACGAGATGCACATCATCAATATTTGCTGTACTAGTTTCTGACTGCCCAACTAGCACCAAACTAAACTTAAAGTAATCAGCATTATCTGGTCTCAATAAATCCAGACTTACTTCAGTCCAATCTGAAGTCCCGTATACTGCTTGTGATTCCACTTCCTCGGATGAATACCATGAATTGTAACTATTATAAAACTCCAAGACAACATAAGCACTATCACAATCAGCTGTCCTAATCATTGCGTTGAAACTAAGCTCATCAGATGTAAACGGTAAGGTTCTATCAAACAGGGCTTCAGAGTTGCTTGCATTCAGAAGAATTGATCTACTACCGCTAAACACATTGAGACTATCGTACTCTAACTCATCACTTGATTCCCAATAGCTAACGCCTTCATCCTCCATATTACCGAATGGGAAGAGTTCCCGACCTAATCGTATCTCTGGTTCAGTGCAAAGGGTAATTTGCTCTATTGCTGAAGGAATACCATCAATTCCAATCGGTTTTGTTCTAAATTCAGTATCAGAATACTCCATAAGTGGAGAGGTAACTTGCACTAAGTTCTCTTCATAATTATATACGAGAGAATCCAATATTACTTCAGCTCTATTAAGTTCAGGTAACACATTAACTATTGTTCCTAAGTTTCTAGACTTCATAGATATATCTCTTAGTAAGTGTATCCCAAGTTCACCAGTTACTACTCTTGGTTTGTAGTTCTTTAAGTAGACAGGAGTAATGGTAAAATCTTTAAAACCATTATAGCCGGCATTGGTATTCAGAATCATAGATGGGAAACATTCGGGGTAGTTTAAATCAAAGACAAAGTTCCCAAGTGAATGGGCAATAACTTTCCCATTATACACTTCAACACCATGCACCTTATGCGGATGGTGGACTATCACTAAATCAGCTCCACTATCAATTGCATGATGTCTTATCTCTCTATCCCAAACATGAGGGATATCCATTTTAGGGTTAAAATCTTCATCCTCATCAACATCAACGAACTTATCATAACCACTACCCGGAGATGTTGAGTACTCACTTCCTGCATGCATCATAACTATCTTAAGGTCAGCTATATCTGCTACAGAGTTAAGCTGTTCAGTAATGTAATATGGAGTCATATAGGCAAAACCGGCTTTATCATAACCTGCGTTCAAATATGGAATAGCATTGTTATATTGCCCTGTTCTATCCGAGTTCCCAAGGAAGGCTAATATCAACCCTTTTTCATAAATATAAACAGGTTTATAGGCTTCTACCGAGTTCATCCCCGCACCACAATGCAATATGCCATTATTATCTAAGATATTTTGAGTTTGCTGAAAAGCAGGTTCCATATAGTCCAGTGTGTGATTATTAGCCAAAGAAACAAGGTCAACTCCTCCATTTGTTAAGGCATCGACTGTTGAAGGACTAGAGCGGAATACAACTGACTTTGTTGGATGGGGAGTACCGGTATCAGCAAGAGGAGTTTCAAGGTTAGCAACTGAGATATCTGCTGCTTGACCAAAAACAGAATCTACATCACTGAACACATCCTCGATTGTCATATTAGTCATTCTTCGAGCAAGCATCACATCACCAACAAAGTTCAGCTTTATAGGTAATGAACTCTCACCATCTTCAATAACGATATGCTCAACATGCCGTCCTATTGCACCAATACTATCCTCCACTTCTAACAGTAC
>JAVCCX010000311.1 GCA_030765245.1 Candidatus Zophobacter franzmannii
CATACTCAACATTATCGAATTATCTAAGATTGATATCCATCAGAAAATTGAATTCCGAAACTCATATGAATCAACCTTTTTAAATGATTTAAAGTTCTTCCTACTCCAACAGGAAGTCCCGGTGTATTACGATAAAGAGATTGTTACCGGCACTACCTACAAAACAGAAATTGAGATTGAGCAAAGAACAATAACTCATGATTTTAAGGCACTTCCATGGGGTGGTAGAATTCTATTACTACTTGGTATTGCAGGTATTATTTTCGTATTCACTCAACAATAAGCATTTATTTTCTTTCAAATAAAAAAGTCACACCGTCTACTAACTACCTATTAAACAGTTATTAAGCTCTCTTGTCATAACTTTTATTATTTCATTGACATTCTTCTAAATAACTATTTTTTGTGATTATATGAAAACAAGCAATAACCCAATTGGGATTTTTGATTCAGGTATTGGTGGCCTCACCGTTTTTAAAACAATCAGGAAAGCATTCCCTGCAGAAGACATAGTATATTTTGGTGATACTGCCCGAGTACCTTATGGTCCTAAATCAAAGAATACTGTCATTGAGTATTCTATCCAAAACGCCAGCTTCCTTATCCAGCAAAACGCTAAGATTATCATAGTAGCGTGTAATACTTCATCTGCAGTAGCACTACCATACATTAGGGAGATTACTGATATCCCTGTAATAGGTGTGATTGTCCCCGGAGCTATCGCTGCTAGTAATGCAACAAGGAACAATAGGATTGGCATTATAGGTACTGAGGGTACTATTCGCAGTGAAGCATATACCAAAGAGATTTTAGCTTTAAAAGAAAGTGCAGACATTCATTCGACACCATGTCCTTTGTTTGTTTCGCTTGCTGAAGAGGGTTGGGAGAATAGTCAGGAAGCAGAGACAATTGCTGAAACCTATTTGAAACAACTCCTTGCTGAGAAAGTTGATACAATTGTTCTTGGTTGTACTCACTATCCGATTTTGAAGAGTACTATCCAGAAAGTAGTTGGTAAGGATGTTCGATTAGTTGATAGTTCAGAAGCAATCATAGATAGTCTTAGGATGATTTTACCAAATCCAGAAGCGGATAAAATTGGGCATGATTATTTCTTTGTAAGTGATAATGAAGAGAAATTTTACAATCTCGCATCGCGAATTCTTAACAAAGAGATCTACTCTTTGCAGAAAGTAAGACTTCGTGAGACCTGGTTCGTTGAAAAAAGTGATTAAATAAATGAGGTATCAAGTTGGCTAAACACATTTTTGTTATGGGTGGTGTGCTCTCTTCATTGGGCAAAGGGATTGCATCAGCATCGATTGGGCTCCTTCTAAAGAAGATGGGCTACAATGTTGGACTACAGAAGTTAGACCCCTATTTAAATGTTGATCCGGGGACAATGAGTCCTTATCAGCATGGTGAAGTTTTTGTTACAGATGATGGAGCAGAAACGGATTTAGATTTAGGACATTACGAGAGGTTTATCAACACAAGCCTTGATAAGTATTCTAGTTCCTCTGCCGGTCAAATTTATGAGGAAGTAATCAAGAAAGAACGACGTGGGGATTATTTAGGCAAGACAGTTCAGGTAATTCCTCATGTTACAAATGAGATTAAGTCACGCATTATTAGAATGGGTGAGAAGTACGACATCGTTATGACCGAGATAGGTGGAACCGTTGGTGATATTGAGAGTCTTCCTTTTTTGGAAGCCATTCGTCAGCTCCGCTTAGAACTTGGCTATGAGAATACACTGTATATTCTTCTTACTTATGTCCCTTATATCAGTTCTGCCGGTGAACTTAAGACCAAACCGACTCAGCATAGTGCAATCAAACTTCGTGAGATCGGTATTCAACCGGATATCATGCTTTGTCGCTCAGAATTACCGTTTGACGACGAGATTATCAATAAGATAGCTCTTTTCACCAATGTCTCTCCAAAACACGTTTTTAACGCTATTGATGTTGATACAGTATATGCTGTTCCGATTAACTACTTTGATGCAGGTATCCATACAATTATCACTAAGCACCTTCATTTGAAAACTAAGAAGTTTGATATGAAGAGCTGGAGTAAAGTTATTGAGAATATTCGCAACCCAATAGATGAAGTAAGGATTGCAGTTTGCGGTAAGTATGTAGTTCATCAGGATGCCTATAAGAGCATTAGTGAAGCTCTTATTCATGCCGGTGCTTATCATAAATTGAAAGTAAATGTTGAATGGGTAGATTCTGAGAATTGTCATACTGATAAAGACATTGAGAGTCGTTTAGAAGGTATGGACGGGATTCTTATTCCCGGAGGTTTCGGTGTCCGAGGTATTGAAGGTAAGATCTGTATTGCCAAATATGCCCGTGAAAACAACATCCCATTCTTTGGTATCTGTCTTGGTATGCAGGTAATAACAATCGAGTTTGCTCGTAATATATGTGGACTTAAAGGAGCCAACAGCTCTGAGTTTGAAGAAACAACTACACATCCTGTTATTGATCTTATGGATGACCAACAGTATATCCAGGCTCTGGGTGGGACAATGCGTCTTGGAGCATTTGATTGCAAAATCAAAAAGGGTACTTTAGCTGATAAGATTTACAAATCTCATCTAATCTCTGAGCGTCACCGTCATCGTTTTGAATTTAACAACAAATACAGAGATCAGATGGAGGAGAAAGGTCTTCTTATTTCAGGTACATCTCCAGATGACCTTCTGGTTGAGATTGTTGAAATCCCGGCTAACGATTTCTACATTGGTGTACAATTCCATCCTGAGTTCAAATCACATCCTGAAGATGTTCAACCTATCTTCCGTGATTTTGTTGGAGCTTCATTTAAGAATAGCAAGAAATAATCGACATTCAATATATTGAACAAAGGCTACCTATCCTGGTAGCCTTTGTCGTTATCTAATTAATCTTAGTTTGTTGTTTTTAAACTATCCATTTTATCAATTCATCTGCTCTCACTATGGCTCTAAGTAATACTTTCTTAAGAATTACTAGAAAGTTATACACAAATTGTGTATAACTTAGTGGTTTGACTAAGAGAGTACTAAGAGAGTACTAAGGGTCTACTAAGAGTCAACTAAGTATTGCTGAATTGCAATTAAAGAGAGAAAATGGCGAGAATTGGCATTATTACATTGGTATTATTGCAGTTTAAGTGGAGAACCTGTAGGTTAACTTAGGTTACTGCAAGAAAGATATTAGTAGATTGCGAATGTCGAATTCTCACAATTTCATTGACATCATATTGAAATTAGTGCTTTAGTATTGCAGATATTATCAGTGAAAGAGGATAGAATAATGAAGATAAGATTTCGCGATGTTCCGAGTGGAATAGTGCAGGCTCGTGCCGTAATAGAGATATTACCCGGTGTGTATTTAAATGAAGTGACAATCATCCAGAGAGATGGTGAGTTAAAAGTTGAGATTCCTCAGAAGACCTTTATTGGTAAAACGAATAAGAAACACTATATTGACATTCTAACCTTCGATTCAGAAGACAAGCGTACTCTCTGGGAGATGGATGTTAAGGAAGAGTATGAAACTTGGCGTGAAGGTAACAAGAAAATTCTTGTTTATTCCAAGGAGTAAGAGAGCATCGGAAGAGTAGTTTTAGTTGGTGGTCCTCTAAAGGCAGATAATAAAGATAAGTATATCAGGCAGATGCAAGAGCTTAAAAGCTTGAGTCATACTGCCGGTGTGCAGGTGGTCGAAACAGTAATCCAAACCCTCATAAGCCCTAATAGTCTTTCCTATATTGGAAAAGGCAAGCTTGAAGAGGTTAATGAGTACTGCCATGAAAATGATGTCCAAACTCTTATCTTCAATGATAACCTAAGTCCATCCCAAGCAAAGAATATTGCTAAAATCACCAACTGCAAGGCAATTGATTGAACGCAATTGATCCTCGATATCTTTGCGATACATGCTCGTACTAAAAGAGCAAAACTCCAAGTTGAACTTGCTCAGTTAGAGTATAGTTATTCCAGATTGAAGAATCTATGGGGTCATCTATCGAGAATTGATGCCGAGATAGGAGATAGAGGTCCCGGAGAGAAACAATTAGAGATAGATAGACGGCTTATCCAAAAGAGAATCAGTCATTTAAAGGATAAACTTGAGGAAGTACGTAAAGTTACCTATACTAAACGACAGAATAGGAAGAACTTCAAGGTCATTGCTCTTGTTGGTTATACGAATGCAGGGAAATCAACGATCTTTAATAGATTGACCCATGCAGATGTGTATACAGCCAATAAATTGTTTGCTACTTTAGATCCTTCATCACATTATATACCTGTGCCAAAAGGGAATCAATCAATCCTAACAGACACTATCGGGTTCATCAAAGAACTACCGCATTGTCTTGTTGAATCCTTTCACTCTACATTGTTAGAGGTTGTGAATGCAGATTTGCTTCTTCATGTGGTAGACCTTTCTGATAGTGAGTTTAAAGACAACATAGACGCTGTAGATAAAGTCTTGAAAGAGATAGGTGCGGACATGGTCGATACTGTCTATATCTTTAATAAGACAGACGTTATCGGTGGGATGGCCTATAAGTTTTTAAAGAAGCAACTCCAGGTCAAATACCCGTGCAGTCTCTTTATCTCCGCAACTAATGATGAAGATTTGTCAGTGCTATTAGACAAGATTTGTTCAAGATTAGAAAATATGAAAAGTGAAGTGCAATTGGTTGTATCATCCAAGATGGAAAAACTGATCCCGTATTTAGAGAGTAAAGCAGAAGTCTTAAGTATCGATTGTGATGAAGTGTTAGATTCTTACTTAGTCCAAGTTAGGGGAGGGGAAGAAGTTCTCGCAGAAGCTAAGGATCAGATAGATAAATATAAACAATTAGAATATATTAATTCATAGGGTTAATACACCGTAACTACAGGATACAAGCGTAGATGACGCTCTCATAATAATTCTTTGATAATATTGGGTGAAATGAAAGTTAATTATCTGATGAAAAAAGGTTGACTAAATAATTCCTTCACGAAATATTTAGCAAATATATAGAATAGAGCAAATACAAGATTTTATACAAAAAAATAGATGAGGAGGACGGAATGATTAAAGACCTAAACGGAACACTGTCAGTTGGTGTTAAGGGTATGAAAAGATCTGCGATAAGAGAATTATTGAAGCTTGTTTCACGCCCTGAAATCATTTCATTTGCCGGTGGTTTACCTGCTCCTGATTCTTTCCCGCGTCTCGAACTCAAACAAATCATGATGGATTTGATGGATGACGAGAAGGAAGCTTCAACTGCGATGCAATACGGACCTACTGAAGGAGATATTCTTCTAAGGGAACAGCTTGTTAGTCGTTACAAGAAGCAAGGATTGGATATAACTACTGAGAACTTAATTATCACAACAGCCTCTCAGCAAGCACTTGATTTAGTGGCTAAAATTTTTGTTAACCGAGGAGATACTGTTATCGTTGGCTTACCATCATATCTTGGTGGACTTAGTGCATTTAACAGTTACGGAGCCCATTCTGTTGGCATCCCTCTCGATGAAGAAGGCATGAGTGCTGTTCTTCTCGAACAAAAACTAGAAGTATTGAAGATTCAGGGAGTTAAACCTAAGTTTATATATGTTATCCCTGATTTCCAGAATCCTGCAGGTATCACAATGAGTGAGAAGAGGCGTAAAGAGATTATCGCTATAGCTCATAAATTTAATATCCTCCTCCTTGAAGATAGCCCTTATAGAGAGCTTCGTTTCACCGGAGAGCATCAGAAGACAATGTTTGAATTAGACGGGACAGGTCATGTTATCTTACTTGGTACTTTCTCCAAGTTGTTTGTACCCGGCTTCAGAATTGGTTGGGTAATTGCTCATCCTGATATTGTCGATAAGTTTGTGGTTGCTAAGCAAGCAACTGACTTATGTACTCCACCATTCAATCAGAGAATTGCAGCTAGATTCCTTGAAAAGGGGCTTCTAGATGTAAATATCCGGAAGATTATCAAGATGTACAGCAAAAAACAGCGTACTGTCCTTGATCTGTTTGAAGAGTTAATGCCTGAAGAAGTTCAGTGGACCAAACCTGAGGGTGGTTTATTCCTGATGGTTACACTTCCTGAACGTATTGATACAACTGATTTACTCGGTAAGGCTATCAAAGAAGAGAACGTTGCTTTCGTAGCAGGTCAGTCTTTCTATTGTGATGGAACTGGAACCAATACAATGCGCATTAACTACTCATACGGTTCTAATGAGAAGAATATTGAAGGGATTCATCGTTTAGTCAAATTACTAAAACGTGAACTTTAACTAAGAAAAATATAAAAGCAGAAGGAGTCAAGAATGGCTAAAATGACAGTTAATCCTGAGTATTGCAAGGGTTGCGGTCTCTGTATTAATGCATGTCCGAAGAAAATAATCGCATTTTCTGAGAACATAACGACAAAGGTTATCACTACGCTGAATGCATCGATCAGGAGAAATGTATAGCATGTAAAATGTGCTATTTAACTTGTCCTGATGTAGCAATTACTGTCGAAAAGTAAGGAGTACGAAATGGCTAAAATACTTATGAAAGGAAACGAAGCAGTAGCCGAAGCCGCGATTAGAGCCGGTTGTCGATTATATTTTGCTTATCCTATTACCCCCCAAAGTGAATTGATTGAATACATGGCAAGAATGCTTCCAAAGGTCGATGGTTGCTTCCTCCAAGCTGAGAGTGAAGTTGCTGCTATCAATATGGTTTACGGTGCAGCTGGTGCAGGTAAAAGAACAATGACCTCATCCTCATCACCAGGAATCTCCTTGAAGATGGAAGGTATCTCTTACATTGCAGGTGCTAACTTACCGGCTGTAATAATTAATGTACAGCGTGGTGGACCAGGACTTGGTGATATCCAGCCGGCTCAAGGTGACTATTTCCAAGCTACCAAGGGTGGCGGACATGGTGATTATCGTCTCATTGTTCTTGCCCCAAGTTCAGTTCAAGAATTTGCTGACATGGCATC
>JAVCCX010000176.1 GCA_030765245.1 Candidatus Zophobacter franzmannii
ACACCATTAAACTTCTTATACTTCTTCGAGATATGGTTGGCTAACTTTGCTAATGTCTTAGTTCCACCTATTCCAACTGAAACCGGGATACCTGTCCATTGGAATACGGTTTTAACAATCTCGTGCCCAATTTCATCAAGGTCACGGTCTTTGAAACCTGTGAGTGAAAGGAATGCTTCATCGATGGAATAGACCTCCAATTCAGGAGTAAACTGCTCTAGGACATTCATTACCCGATTGGAAAGGTCAGCATATAGTTCGTAGTTTGAGGAAAAAAGGACACCACCAGCCTTTAGAATCTGCTCTTCGTACTTGAAAGCAGGTACTCCCATTGGAATGCCTAACTCTTTGAGTTCGGAAGATCTGGCTACAATACACCCATCGTTGTTGGAGAGTACTGCTATGGGTTTACCTCGTAAATCAGGTCTGAATACCCGTTCACAAGAGGCATAGAAACTATTACAATCTACAAGGGCATAGATTTTGCTGTTGGGTTTGATGGACACAAGATTATACTTTGTGGATTACAAAAGTGACAACACCCCAGACGGAGAAATCAGTGTCTTCAGTTATCTCAAGCTCAGGAAACTGATCATTTTCTGGTGAAAGATAGTAGATCCCTTTACGAATAACAAGTCGCTTAACAGTCAATTCTCCATCAAATACAGCAATTATAATCTTATTATGAGCAGGTTCCAACGAACGATCTACGATCAAAATATCTCCCGGATTAATCCCTGCGTTTGTCATAGAATATCCATCAACTCGTATAAAGTAAGTCGCTGAAGGATGCTGAATAAGGAACTCATTTAAATCTAGGGCTTTCTCAATATAATCCTGTGCTGGAGATGGGAATCCTGCCTGGATAATTGGACCTAATAATGGCCGTGGTAATTTACTAGAGTTATCTAACGGGTGGATTGCTCCAATTTCACTGCTGACTGTTATCTTTTTTGACATAGCTTTCTATTCACACGGAATATAAAGTCTTTTAAATGATTTCGGGTTAGTTTTTAGTTTGGCTGAGATAAAGGCTACTTCCGGTTCAGTAGGAGCATAAAAAGTAGTTATGGCTACTCCCCTCTCATCTACAACAAGTGAATCAGGAGAAACTCTTCCAACACTAGTCTTAAATATAACAACCTGGTCTTTTCTGGGATCTAACTTCCGGTCAATCTTAACTCTTAATCGAGCATAGGAGTGACCATCAGCAAGTAGTCTGTTAATATCGGAAACAAAATATAGTATTTCAGGCATGTCTAAAACGGTTAAGTTCTGTGACACTGATTGAGAGTCATGAGTTGCTTCAATAACAATATCCCCAACGAATCCTAGTCTTGAGTATATTGTTCCGTTAGCCTCACCATTGTTATCAGTTTGCACATATTCGTCACTGGCTCCACCTAAAACAGTTACCTGATCATGGTCGTAAACAAAATAGACAAACTTTTGCATAATCAACTCAGGCTCACCTGTTAAGGTAACAGTAAAGGGAGATGTATTATAGTTTGTGTCATTGTAAAGTGTATCATCTACCACTGAAAAACTTAGTTCAGCAGGATCAATAGTCCGATTATCACAAGCAACAAGAAGAATTGTGAGAATGGTTAGGATCAAGATTCCATATTTCATAGTTTACTCCACTGCGTACTTCAATATTACGACACCACCTGTACCATCGGCAATGTAGATATAGTTAGCTTCGATGAAGATATCCAGAGCCTGTCCTCTGGTATCATAACTATTGATCTCTCTTGGTTTCTTGAGGTTGCTGATATCGTAGATTTTAAGTCCACCTTTACCTAATACGACAAAGGCTTCATTATCTACAATATGAACAGACTCAACTTCATGGGCAAGACGAATGGTTTTCATTACAATCGGGTCAGTAGGTGTGCTTACATCAACAAACACAACCTGGTTCTTTGTCCCGACAACTGCTTTTGAATCTTCTACATCAAGACATCTGGGATGGAAGATGTTATAATTGTATGCACCGGCTTTAGGAATATAGATATCACCGACATCTATTACAACTAAACCGCTGGTGTTGATTGCATATACGAAAGGCCATTGAGCTGAGACATCTAATAAACCAAAATAATCATGGAATTGACTAATATCTCCACGACGAATGTCTTCCACGAATAGACCTGTATCGGTATGGCTTGTATGGAGAATTGACCCCTCTCTACTAAAGTTTGAACCTACTATCTGTTTGAAATCGAGTTTACCTTGTTTTATGGTCAATGTATCAGCATTAGCGAAATGAAGATTTAACTCCTCAGAAGCGATCAGAAGCTTATCCTTAATTAAAAGAATGTCGCTAAAAGCCTTATCTGAGATATAGCTTTCAACAAAATAAGGCTTAGACCTAGAGTAAGTATCATAATGATAGATAGTCTGGTTACCTGTTACGATTAAGCGGTTATCATCCCCATAAACCTGATCAGCATACTCGAGTTTTAGGGTACCGACACGATTCAGATATTTTAAATCCTGAGCAGTTAAGTAACACGCAACGAGTAGGAGCAAGATGGTTATTACTTTCTTCATAGATTATTTCCCTAATAGTTTTGTAATTATATCTTCAGAAGTCATACCTTCTGCTTGTGCGGCAAAGGAAACCAGGATACGATGACGAAGGACTATTGTGGCAACATCAGCTACATCTTTCTCAGAAGGTGTTAATCTACCCTCCATTGCAGCCTTTGTCTTTGCAGCAAGAACGATGAACTGAGATGCACGAGGTCCGGCACCCCATGATACCCATTTCTTTATGAAGTCAGGAGCATCTTCCTCATTTGGTCTTGTTGATCTTACAAGTTTCACTGCATATTCAAGAACATGTTCGCTAACAGGTATCTCTCTGACTGACTTTTGAATTTTGTTAATTGTGTCAGCAGTGAGTATTGCTTTGAGCTGTTTTCTCTCGCCAAAAGTAGTTGTTTTCACAATCTCTATCTCTTCACTATGACTTGGATAGCCTATGCTAATTTTGAACATAAATCTATCAAGTTGAGCCTCTGGAAGTGGATATGTACCCTCTTGCTCAATCGGATTCTGAGTTGCAAGAACTAAGAAAGGTGGATCGAGATCATAAGTAGTAATTCCGGCTGATACCTGCTTCTCCTGCATAGCCTGAAGAAGGGCTGCCTGGGTCTTGGGAGGTGTCCTGTTAATCTCATCTGCGAGGACAATATTAGTAAAGATAGGACCTCTAATGTATTCAAAGGCTCGTTGACCATCGCTATTAGTTGCAAGTATATCTGTGCCTGTGATATCAGAAGGCATCAAGTCAGGTGTAAACTGAATACGATTAAATTTTAAATCTAAAACATCTGCTAATGAAGAGACCATAAGAGTCTTAGCAAGACCCGGTACTCCT
>JAVCCX010000228.1 GCA_030765245.1 Candidatus Zophobacter franzmannii
AAAGTCTATTACTAAGAAAATGATATTGATGAAGTAAGAGAAGAGCTTTAACCACTAAAAGCACGAAATTACACGAAAAGAGATAAGAAAGATACAATTTATTGAGAGTAAGAGAGCTTGCAAAGCAATTGTTGGCAGTCGCTTTACGAAAGAGATGAAGCTAAAGCATTATTTCCCCAAGGCAGTTCTCGCCCCACGCTGCGCTGCGGTGCAAGTCCTCAGTTAAAGTATCATTTCCAAAGAATAATTGACAGCCTTCAATCCAATACAAGATGATGCGTCTATGAAATATACAGAGCTTACTCCAGATAATTTTCTAGAAGAGATGCAATTAATCTCCCCTCAAGTTGACACCGAAAGATTGTTCAAAGTGTGGGACTATGCCTTAGATGCCCATGGGAAGCAACAAAGGGCTTCGGGTGAGGAGTACATCATTCATCCCATGAATGTAGCCTACATATTGGCTCAAATGGAGATGGATTGTACCACAATCGCAGCAGGTATCCTGCATGATGTTGTTGAAGATACTAAAATTGGGATGGAAGAAATTGAGAGTGAGTTTGGGAGTGAGATTGCTCAACTTGTTGATGGTGTTACCAAAGTAGGGAAGATGGAGTATCATGGGAGAAAGGATCGCATCGGAAACCAGGCAGAGAGTTATCGTAAGCTTCTCTTTGCGGTGGTCGAGGATGTGCGGGTGATATTCATTAAGTTGGCTGATAGAATCCACAATATGCGAACCCTAAAGTATTTACCTGAAGATAAGCAAAAGCATATAGCGCAGGAAACTCTGGAGATATATGTCCCTCTTTCTAATAGATTTGGAATTACATCCCTCAAATGGGAACTCGAAGATTTGTGCCTAAAGCATCTATATCCTGATACTTATAAAGAGATTAATGAATTTATTCATGAAAAGAAGGGATCAAGGGATAAATATGTCTCAAACTATGTGCAAATGGTGGAACAATATCTAAAAGACTCAGATATTAAAGCTCACATAACCGGAAGAAGTAAACACTTCTTTAGTATCTTTAGAAAGAAACTTAAGCGCAAGCTCTCCTATGATGAAATCTACGATTATACAGCAATTAGGATTGTAGTCGGCAGTGTTACTGAATGCTATCATGCACTTGATGTTATAAACTCAAAGTTCCATCCATTACCTGAACGCTTTAAAGATTATATAGCAAAACCTAAAGACAACGGTTATCGCTCTATCCATCATGTTGTAATAAGTGAAGAGGGAAGGACTGTTGAGATACAAATCCGCTCACTCGAGATGCATCATGAAGCTGAAGAGGGAAGTGCTGCTCATTGGCGTTACAAAGAGTTTTATGAGATTAATACTGAGGGTAAACGAAAGCTTGCCTTACAAACCGAAACTATTGCCAAACAGGTTCAATGGTTGCGTGACTTCCTTAAGACACATCCACTTGAAGACTCTGCTACATTCTTGAAATCACTGAAAAACGACTTGAATGTTGATAATATTATCGTGAAGACCCCTAAGGGTGAATATGTAGAATTACCTATAGGATCGACTCCTCTTGATTTTGCCTTCTCGGTCCACACCGACTTAGGTTTTAAATGTAAAAGTAGCAAAATCAATGGTCGGATTGCATCATTGGATACAGTTCTTCGCAATGGAGATACTATTCAGATTCAGATTGGCAAAGAGATGAAACCTAGTAAAGATTGGTTGCTTTTCCTAAAGACCAGTAAAGCGAAGCAGAAGGTTCGGAGTTGGTTTAGACAAAAAGAGCTGGAAGATGCATATCTACTGGGACAAAAGCTATTTGATAGATACTATAAGAAGACATCCAAGGTTGAGAAACGACAGGAATTACTAAAAAGTGTTACAGCAGTTTTCAAGTATTCAGGAGTTAAAGACTTCCTGACCGCTCTTGGAAGAGGTGTGATTGACCCCCTAAAAGTATGGGAAGTAATAAATCCTCCGATTGAAGTTAATGTTGATGAGAAGGAACTCCTTCCAACCAAGCCTTACGATAACGCTGAGAATGTCATTTCGTTAGATGGTATTGACAACTTATTGGTTCATTTTGCAAAATGCTGTAATCCGGTTAGGGGAGATGAGATTATTGGTTATGTAACTAGGGGTAGAGGAATTACAATTCATCGAACGAAATGCACAAATCCGGCTTTTAAGGATCTCCTTATTAAAGAAAGTGAACGAATTGTAGATGTTGTGTGGGATAAGAAGTCAAAAGGTAAGGGCCTATATCCCGTTCGCATTGTTATAGGTTCAATGATAAAACCTAAATTGCAGGATAAGATAACCTCAACAATCTTACGCTCAAAAGTGAAGATTTATGAGCAGAGATATGTGCCTGAGAAAGAGATATTTAAACTCTTTATGACAGTATTGGTGACGGATAAAAAGTCGCTGGAAAACCTTTTAACCAAGCTGAAGAAGATAAAGGGAGTAATTGAAGTAAAGGCATAACCTTTGCCAGTGGGGCTGACTCAGCGATTCTGTATGAATCATTAGGTAAGCTTGGAAGAAAGAAAGAGTATCAACGCTTTGAGGGTATTAGCTCGAGTTATGTCTTCTTGGCTCAAGCCATTGGTTCAATTGTATCTGGTTTTCTCTACATTCAAGGTAAAACAATACCGTTCATAATCTCTATCGGGTTTTTAATACTATCCGGAGTTATGAGTCTCTTTTTCTACGATACAGGGATTATCAAAACCAGTCACAACTACATCACTCACATCTTGAAGAGTTCCGGATATGCCTTTAAACACCCTAGGATACTATGGGCGATAATCTTTGCTTTTGTTTTTGGATTCTTCTTCAGAAGTAGTTACTGGTTTTATCAACCATACTTCTCAGCTGTAAACATCGATGTGAAATGGTTTGGAATAATATATTTCGGCTTTAACATTGTTGCAGCATTGTCGGCGAAATTCCTCGTTGCTAAATATTATGACGAAAGACCCCGTAGAATACTCATAGCACTATGTTGGTTGTTGGCAGTAAGTTTCCTTATCCCAGCTATCATTAAATCACCATTTATATTAGTCATACTTGCTCTTCAACAGATTGTGCGAGGGTTGAAAGATCCCACACTACGATTCTACATCAATCATAATGTGGATGATGGTTATAGAGCTACGGTAATCTCTCTGGTTAGTTTGGCTGGGAGTCTTGGTTTTGCAATATTTGCTCCCTTTGTAGGAAAAGGACTGGACGCAAATAGCCCTTTCACAATTTATCTTCGGATGGGGCTGATATTAGCTGCATCAACGATATTATTAATCTTTCTTAGAAATGTTTTGAAACCTAAAAAACTACAAATAAATAGGTGGAATTTATGGAATATCTTTTTTACAATGGAATAATTATCACTATGGATGGTGAAGAGAAACCTTCAGCAGTCCTCGTTAAAGACTCAATTATTAAGTGTGTCGGTACCGTGAGTAAGTGCAACCAACAAGCTTCTTCCTTAGTAAAATCTATTGATTTAAAGGGAAATGTTCTTTTACCCGGGTTCATAGACACTCACACTCATTTCTTTGAATATGCAAAGACTTTTATTGCAGTTAACCTTAACCCTGCGGAGTCCGTTCAAGATGTGCGTAACATCCTTATCGATTATAGTGCAAATATGCCCAGAGGGATAGAGTGGGTAGGCGGGAGTGGATGGAATAAATACATATATCCTGACCTTACAGGTTTTAATAAACACCTTCTTGATGAAATCTTTCCCGATATTCCGGTTTCTCTTGAGAGTAAAGACTTTCACTCCAAGATATGCAATTCTTTAGCTTTAGAAAGAGCAGGTATTACTAAAGATACCCCAGATCCAAAAGGGGGAATGATTGGAAGATTTGAAGATGGGGAGCCAGATGGATTTACTTATGAAAAGGCTTGGGAGTTAATCGATAGAGTTGTTCCTGCATACCCCCCAAAAGTTGCTAAAGCTGCTATGAAAAAGGCAATCAAACAGTGCTACAAGTATGGGCTAACCGGTGTGCATGTTATGGAAAGCGAGGATAAGTACAACTTTTACAAAGAGCTTTTAACTTCTAACGAGATAAATTTCAATTTCTGCTGGCATTTCCCTTCTGATATGCTAGAAGAGATGATCATCAAGGGAGTAAAATCCTACACGGGTGATGAACAGCTTAAAATTGGTGGGATGAAGATATTTATGGATGGTTCTTTAGGCTCTCAGACTGCCTGGATGTATGAACCTTATGCCGGAACTAATAATACCGGAATGTCAATACTTACTGAAGAAGAACTGTATTCACTAGTAAAACGAGGTGCTGAAAACGGCATAAGTAGTACTATTCATGGTATTGGCGATAGATGTAATAATCTCATTCTAAGAGTGATAGACAGAGTTAACAAGGATACAGGGACAATGCTTCCTCAGCGTATTGAGCACCTTCAATGTGTACGCCCTGATGATATCCAATTGCTTAAAGATAATCAGGTCTATTGTGCTGTCCAACCAATTCATATCAAAGCCGATGTAAAGAATATTCAGAAATATTGGCCACATTGTGAAAAGAATGTATATCCTTTTAAAACTCTTTTGGACAATGGAATAACTCTTGGTTTTGGCTCAGATGCTCCTGTTGAAACGCTTAACCCTTTTGAAGGAATCTATTCTGCTTTGGAAAGAAAGTATGGTGATGACCCATCTGAAGAGAGTTGGATGCCATCTGAAAAAATAGATC
>JAVCCX010000107.1 GCA_030765245.1 Candidatus Zophobacter franzmannii
GAAGATGTATCATGGACAATACTAACTTTCTTAAGCTTGTACTCACCCGTCAGAGCATCAACTTCCACCAATGAGAGAGCAGCTCCATAGACGAAATAAGCAAAAGGTCGACCCTTTCCCTTATCACGATCAAAGACAATCCCGGGAGTATGGTAATAACCATGTGCACCCAGATCAACGCAGTTCATATAGGCATAGTGCACAAGCTCAGCAAAATCTATCTCATTATCCTCATACTTGACTATATCATTACAAAAGTCTATCTTATCCATCTCAGCTTGCACAGAGAACTTCTCTTCAAAGAGATTCGCCGATATCTTCAAAAGCCTATCTTTAAGCTTATTAGCAGCATCAAGAGCAGCATATCCGTTGATATCACTTCCTGTTGAGGCTGCAGTTGGCGATGCATTTCCAACTCGCTTGGTATTTGCTGTTTCCACTCTAACACGTTCTAACTTAACACCCAATGTCTCTGCTACTATCTGAGCGACTTTGGTGTTGACTTGCTGCCCCATCTCTATCCCACCATGTGAGACCGAGATAGTTCCATCTGCATATATCCAGATTAGCGATGAACCCTGATTAAGGAATCCTGCTGTAAACGAGATTCCAAACTTCCCTGGCACAACACCTATTCCCTGCTTTTTATACTTATGCATAAGGTTGAAATTCTCAACCTTCGTCTTTAACTGCTCATATTCTGTTAGCTTCTTAAGCTCATCAAACATCTCAATCCCAACCGGTTCAAATACTTCCATACCGTATGGGGTCATCTGATTCTTTTGGTAGCAGTTTTGCCTTCTAATCTCAATTGGGTCTATTCCCAGCTTTGCTGCGGCAATATCCAGGGCATACTCAATACTAATAATTCCCTGCGGAGCACCAAATCCTCTGAACGCAGTGTTCGGAGCCAGGTTTGTCCGACATGGATACCCAACAAATCGGGCATTTGGAATGTGGTATGCGTGGTCTGAGTGATACAAGCCTCTTTCTAAAATTGCTATTGAGAGGTCGGTATAAGCACCCCCATTGGAATATAGAATATTCTCAAAAGCTGTAATAGTCCCGTCCTTCTTTATACCTAATCTGATGTGATTCTTAAAGGGATGTCGCTTACCTGTTGAGTTCATGTCATCAGGTCTTCTAAGCTGTAAAAGAGCAGGCATATTGGTAACATACGAACCCAAAGCTGCTAATGACCCCCACAGAGTTGCCTGCGATTCTTTACCACCGAAGGCACCACCCAGTCTCTTAACATCCACAGTTATCTGGTTTGAGCTGAGTCCAAGCACCTTACCAGCAACTTCCTGCATCTCTGATGTTGATTGAGTAGAAGAATATAGGGTAAAACAACCGTTATCTTCCGGGATTGCCATACATCGCTGTGTCTCAAGATAGAAATGCTCTTGAGCACCTGTCTCGATAGTCTTCTCTATTACAAGATCCGCATCAGCCAATCCCTTCTCAATATCTCCCTGCTCAATTCTGCGTGGGTTTATATAATATTCTTTGGCTTCAACAGCAGCATCAATTGATAAGATAGGTTTTAATTCTTTATAAGTAACTTCTACTGCATTTGCTGCAAATTCCGCAGTCCAGGCATCCTCTGCAACCACAATTGCAACCGGCTGAGCATAGTACATCACTTTATCAGCAGGTAATAAGGGTTGGTTATCCCCATTTCCATGCGCATAGTTATTTTCACCGGGTATATCCTTAGCAGTAATGACACTTACAACTCCCTCAACCTGCCATGCCTTTTCAGTGTTAATGTCTAAAATCTCAGCATGAGCGTATTTGGAGGTCACAATTCCTATGTATTTCATCCCAACGGGGATATTCTCTTCTCCTATGAATCTTGAGGTGCCACACACATGGAGCTTCCCACTCAGATGTTTACTCTCTTTTATTTTATGCATCAAGCCCTCCAACCAATTCCCCTCTGCGGAGGGGTGGCACGGAACGCGACGGGATGGTTCTTTCCCTTCTTGCATTTATAATTTAGCATTCCTAATTCATAATTCATAATTCTTCGCCCTCCATTCTCAGAAAGTGTTTCTTGAGATGATTCTTTATCAGCAAGGAACGATACTCATCACTCCCGCGCACATCACTGATAGGTGTAAATTCCTTAGAAACAATCTCCATTGCTTCGCTTATAAGTTCTGTAGTAACTCTCTTTCCTTTCAAAAATTCCATTGTCTCCAGGGCAAGTGCAGTACACTCTTTCACCCCTCCATAGGAGATAGTAATCTCCTCAATAATGTCATGTTTAACATCGATAGACAGACAGGAGTTTACAGATGATATATCCACATTCGTTCGTTTGGAAGATTTGATGAATCCACTATAACCGTATTCTTTGATTGGAAGATAGATAGCTGATAACAGCTCATCCTCTCTCATCTCCATCTTCTTATATCCTAAGTAGAAATCTTTCAGTTTAACTATTCGAGTACAGCCTTCACTATTCATGAGTTCTACAGTTGCATTCAAGCCCATCAAAGCACTTGTCCCGTCAGCTATTGGAGAAGCATTGCAGATATTACCGGCAAAGGTCGCAACATTCCTAATCTGTTGTGACGACATAATAGCCACAGTTTCACAAAGAGCAGGGAAGTTATCTATAATCATTTGATTCGTAGCTGCCTCATCAAGCGTCACAGTAGCTCCGAGTCTAATCTCGGAATTAATCTGCTCTATCCCATTAAATTCAGGGATGCCTGAGATATCCAAATATCTATGCTTAAACTCTCTACGGATATTCGCTTCCACGAATAAATCAGTCGCCCCACAAATAATATTGGGCTTGGATCTTAAATAGTCAAGTGCATCACTGAGTGTCGTTGGTTTATAGTAATCATCAACTGGAAGGTGATCATAGTACTCTCTCTCAACTTGCTCAATCACTGTTTTATTGTTCTTTAGGTCTTCTTGAATTGCCCCTGCATATCCAGGAAGTATTACATCAGCAGAGAAGATTCCCTCGTGCATTGTCTCAATCAACTCTTCCCCGGCAATAACTATATGACGATAACCTGTACAACGGCACAGGTTCCCTTCCAAAGCCGTTTTAAATTCATCAAGTGTAGGTTCCAGATTCTCTACAAATAGAGCAAACACACTCATCACGATACCCGGAGTACAGAAACCACACTGAGAGGCGTGATTCTCATACAATGTGGATTGAATAATATGCATATCATCCGGTGTCCCCAGACCCTCAGTTGTCATCACATGGGTTCCATGCAGTTTCGTTGCAGGATATATGCAGGCTGTTACTGAGCGATAATGAAAACCACTCTCATCTAAACTCCCGACAGCTATTGTGCACGCTCCGCAATCACCCTCTGAACACACTTCCTTCACACTCTGCATCCCCATTCTATGGACCAGCTCAAGTGCTGTCTCTGATGGTAAACACTCAGTAACTATCAACTTCTCGTTAAGCCAAAATCTTATCTTATTAACCTTAATTTTCTTCATCAATTACCTCATTTTCCGATTGTAGCTTCTCTTTGTAAGTACGGCAGACAAACTAACAGACAATATTCACTGAACTATTTTGGTTGTAAAGGATAAATTGAGCGAACAAGTAATGGATTATTGTTTTTCCCATATATTTTGTGAATTTCGTTCTGTTTTCTTACACTCTACTTCTGGCTTACCCTTCAATATAACAAAGGAAGATAATGTGAATAAGTTATGCACAATTTGTGGATAACTTTGGCCTTCGCCAGGGAGGGTCTAGGGAGGCTCTAGGGTAGGACTAGCGAAAATCCAGCGATATTAGAAGGGGCATAGTAGTCTCGTAGTGGTTATTCACGGACTAGTGAAGCCCAATTTAGAGAAATATTGACACTGCTACACCGCAGTGAACGGAGTGAGTGTGGGGCGGGAATGGTATTCAAACAATTTATTCCTATTGTTGTTAAGCACCCTTAAATTCCCCTCAATGGAGGGGGGGCACGAAAAGTGACGGGGTGGTTTTCCTCTTTGGACACCAGTGTTCATTAAAATTACGCCTCGTCAGGCAAGGGATGCA